>JBNKYV010000018.1:0-3579 GCA_050301075.1 Gammaproteobacteria bacterium | reverse complement strand
CTGTTTATTTTGAAAACCAATTGAGGTTAGTAGTTTATCTGCTTCTATGTGCTGATTAGCGTGACGTTGAATAAATGCACCAGTGCCAATGTTAACGTAACAGCTCTCTCTCCTCGGTGCGCCCCAGGCAAAAAGTGCGGCCGGTTGATCCCCCGTCATGATAGTGAGCGGTATTCTGTGTTTATTCACATGAATATAGCCAAAGTCATATTGGCTTGGCCTACAGTCTGGAAGCAGTTTGGGATCTAGAGAAAATAGATCACACAGCTCGCTGTCCCATTGTCGGGTTTCTATATTCCAAAGCAGTGTGCGTCCGGCATTTGCCGGATCGATGTAGTTGTGATGCTCTTCAGTAATGTTGTGAGTAATATAACTTGCCAGAGGGCCTATTACTAAGCGTTCATTTGATAGTGCTTCGGTAACTGCTGGAATGTTGCTTAGGCACCAGTTAAGTTTGCTGGCACCGTAGTGAGGTGAAAGAAACAACCCAGTTTTGCGGTGGATTGTTTCATTCTGTGTTTCAAACTGCTTGATCCATTGGCATTGTCGTCGATCTTGCCAACTTAAAATCGGGCTGAGTGCCTGGCCATTATATTTATCCCAGCAAACAATGCTGGAGCGTTGTGTGGCAAGCCCTGCGGCCTTGATGTGTTTGGTTTGGGGACCTATTTGTTGGCATACATCTTTAATTGATTGCCAAACGGATTCGATAAGCTCATCCGCTGGATGTTCAACCCAATCCGAGTGGGGTGTGTTGGTGGTGATGGCATGCTCTGCTTTTGCGAGTGCATTGCCTTTGTCATCAAACACAATCGCACGACTGGCGTGACCGCCTTGGTCAATGGCTAGGAATAGGTCTTCTGCCATTAGTTAACCAGATTACGAGGTGCATCGTTGAGAAAGGCCTGTATATTCTCTGCAATCTGATTGATCAGACGTTGGCGCGACTCTTTACTTGCCCAGGCGATGTGGGGTGTGACGATTAGATTCAAATCATAATCTGATAGCAGAGGGTTGTTGTCAGTAGGCGGCTCTTTACTGAGTACATCGATACCCGCACCACCTATTTGATGGTCGTGCAGTGCGTCAACCAGTGCCTGTTCATCTACGATGCCACCACGCGCAGTATTAATCAGCAGCGCCGTTGGTTTCATGAGTGCCAATTCATCTTTGCCGATGAGGTTTTCCGTTTCAGGTGTAAGCGGGCAGTGAAGCGAAAGCACATCTACCTTAGGCAGCATCTCTTTCAATTCAACCCGGCCTGCAACAGGCTCACCATGCAAACGCTGGCAAATCATAATATCCATACCGAATACTTCGCCGATTTTTGCCATAGCCTTGCCCAGTTCACCATAACCTACAATGCCCAGTGTTTTGCCGGCCAGTTCGGTGATGGGGTAGTCCAGCATGCAGAAGTGTGGGCTTTGTTGCCATTCACCGCGCAATACCGCGCGGCGATAGAGGCCAAGGCTGGTTGAGAGAGCCAGAATCATGGCAAAGGCGTGTTGTGTGACAGAAGATGTCGCGTAGGCGCGTACGTTGCAAACCAGTACATCATGATCACGTGCTGCCTGCATATCCACATTGTTGGTGCCGGTAGCGGCAACACAGACTAGTTTAAGTTTTGGAGAGGCCTCAAATGCTGCTCTATCCAATACCACTTTATTGCTAATGACGATATCCGCTTCGGCAATGCGTTCGTGGAGTTCGTCAGGGCGGGTGAGGCTGTAATAGCGCCAGGTGGGTAGGCACTCTTCAAGTGGTGAAAGGTCAATATCCCCACGGTCAGTGGTGTCACGATCGAGAAACACGCCCAGCATATAATCAGGTTCCTTGTTGTTGTCTCTTTTGATTACAATGTTAGCTCAATATTTAAGAGTTATCTCATGGAAATTAAATCGATTCTTCACGCCAGTGTGATTGTGTCTGATCTGTCGGCCTCTCTGGAGTTCTATTGCGAGGTGCTTGGATTAGAGCTGGACGAGTCGAGGCCGGATCTAGGCTATCCCGGTGCGTGGGTCAATATCGGGGCTGGTCAGCAGATTCATCTGTTGGCACTGCCAAACCCTGACCCGGTAGAGGGGCGCCCTGAACATGGTGGGCGTGATCGCCATACGGCGTTGGCTGTGAATGGCTTTGATGCATTGTGCGAAAAACTTGATGGGGTGGCTATTCCATATACGCGTAGTCGTTCAGGGCGTGATGCATTATTTTGTCGCGATCCAGATGGTAATACATTGGAGTTTATTGCCTGTTAAATTGAATTAAACCGCTTACTTATTAATGATGGGGGAAGTAAAGATGGGAGAAGTGGTATACGAAAAGCCGAATAAGGTTCAGCGCTTTTCAAGAAGGATGGCGTGGATGTTCGGGGTTTATTTAAAGCCGCGTCATGTTGCGACTGTTGAAACATTGAATGGGGTGTTGTCCTTCGATAGCAAAGATCGTTGGTTGGGCAGACAGCTGTGCGTGTACCGCGAGTTTGAATATCCCGAAATGATCGAAACCATTGATACCTTAAGGCGATTGGGGTATTTGCCTGAAGAGAATGGTGGCCGCTTTATGGATGTCGGCGGCTACATCGGTATGATCTCTACCGGCTTTCTTAAGGCTGGGATATTCGAAAAGTCTCTGGTGTTTGAACCTAATCCCAACAGCTTTGCGCTCATCGAAAAGAACATCAAGCAGAATAACTTTGAGGGCCGGGTTGATAGTCGTAACGTAGCCTTGTCTGATCAAGCCTCTACCTTGGTAATGGAGCTGAGTGAGCGAAATTATGGCGATAACCGCGTACGCTCAGCGGGGCATGACGAGAAAGACCACTTTAATGAGTCTGGGCGAGAAACAATCGATATAGAAGCGATTACGCTGGATGCATTCTATCAGCGAGAGCCTGAAGTCTTTGACGGCCTCCGTCTGGTTTGGATGGATATTCAAGGTCATGAAGGCAAGTTCTTTGCCGGAGGCAAAGAGTTTTTTAAACAACATTTGCACTTACCTGTTGTGATGGAGTTTTGGCCCTACGGCCTAAGACGCTCCGGCATGTCGCGTGAAGATTTTTGTCGCGTGGTTAAAGAGTGCTTCACGCACTTTCACGTGTTAGGTGAGGATGTTGATACTAAACGCGATATCAATGAGGTTGACGCTGTTTATGACCGTTTCACTGGCCCGGGAGATGGGTGTCACTTACTTCTGCTTCGTGAAGAGTGATTGAGAAGGGCAATGTTGGCATTGCGAGTCTCCTGACTATTATGACTGCCTGGTAAAAATGGCAGGCTAAAGTCAGGAGACTCAAACAATACTATCCCTGATTTATTCGCTACATCTTATTCGACACATTCGCTTCACAAAACGTTGCCATCTTGTTGTGTAGTGCACATGCCAAGCGCAGTGTGGGTACTGCAACCGCTGCACCGCTGGCTTCGCCTAAACGCATATTGAAATTGAGTAACGGTTTTGCCTTTAAAGCATCTGTGATGTGTTTATGTCCGGGTTCTGCAGAGGCATGACTGTACATAAACCAGTTTGATACACCAGGGCAGATACGTTCTGCCGCCAGCGCTGCAACAGTGGCAATAA
>JBNKYV010000017.1:0-5525 GCA_050301075.1 Gammaproteobacteria bacterium | reverse complement strand
ACAACACCGATTACGTTGATGGGTAGCTTCAGTTCAGCAATGGCCTTCATGGTGCCGAATACGCTAGCTGCGCCACACATGTCATATTTCATCTCATCCATGGCGGCGGCTGGTTTCAGTGAGATGCCACCCGCGTCAAAGGTAAGGCCCTTGCCAACAAGCGCATAAGGCTTTTCGCCGCTCTTGCCACCGCTGTATTTCATGACAACCAGCTTGGCAGGTTGGCGGCTACCGCGTGAAACGGAAAGCAGCGAGCCCATGCCTAGCTCTTCCATTTGGGCCTCTTCCAGAATATCTGTTTCGATGCTCTTGTGATCCTTGGAGAGAGACAGGCCTGTTTCAGCCAGGTAGGTTGGTGTACAGATGTTGCCAGGCAGGTTACCCAAATTCTTGGCTAGCTCCACACCTTGCGCAATCGCGTAGCCTTCCGCGACGGCTGCTTCGCTGTCGTGCAAGTCACGACGACTGGCAACACTAAGAATCACTTTGCGCAGTGGGCGGCGGGTGGCATCTTTTTTCGATTTGAGTTGATCGAAGGTATATAGCGAGTCAGAGATGGTTTCAACGGCCTGGCGGATGTTCCAGTGATTGTCACGGCTCTTTACGTGCAGCTCTGTCAGATAGCAGACGGCTTCCATCGCGCCAATGTCGTTCAGTGTCTTGGCTGTTGTTGCAATGATCTTTCGATACTGCGCGTCATGTAGTTCGCGTTCACGGCCGCAGCCAACCAGCAGGATGCGGTCGCATAGAGTGTTGGGTGCGTTGTGTAGCAACAGGGTCTGGCCAATTTTGCCTTCCATGTCGCCACGGCGAATCAGGTTGGAAATAAAGCCGTCGCTGGCTTGGTCGATGCGTTCAGCGGCGGGTGATAGGCGGCGTGGCTCAAAAACGCCAACCACAATACAGGCTGTGCGTTGTTTTTCCGGGCTGCCACTTTTTGCAGTAAACTCCATTATGTATTCCCCCTAGAGAGACGATAACTGCCAAGGTTAATATTGAATCCGTTTTTTAGCGCTTGGCAGCCGCTACGGAGATAAATAATTTTATTTTTTCCGTGTTGGTGCCCGAATTCATTAAAATGTCGTCATATTTCAATTATTCGGCGCTAAGTGCTTTTTCTTTAAGCAATAATATTTGTCAGAGTTTACTTTAATTACGGTATTTTTCCACAGATGGTTTGTAGGGAAAATGATATTAGGGGACGCTGTTTAACCGCGCCGATATACCTTCTGCCATAATAGATGGCGTTAAGAACAAAATCGATTTTATACATGAAAGCTTTTTTCTCAGGAGCCACGCGCGGTGATTATTGAACGCTATCTGTTTCGCGAAATGGCGCTCACTACGATGGCCGTAACATTGGTGCTGTTTTTGATCTTTGTTAGTAGTTGGTTTGCTCGTCTGTTGGGACAGGTGGCATCCGGTGCTATTCAGGCGGATCTGATTTTTTTGTTGCTGGGGCTAAAGTCGGTTGATGCTTTGATGATTCTGCTGCCGTTGGCTTTCTTTCTCTCCATCCTACTTGCTTTTGGTCGCCTCTATAAAGATAGTGAAATGACGGCGATGATCGCTTGTGGTGTAAGCCTCTTGCGTGTAACGCGTTTTGTCTTCTGGTTCGGCTTGGCGTTTTCTATTCTGGTTGGTGCTGTCTCTTTGTACTTTGGGCCGGCGGCCAAGGCTGAACGTTACAAGCTGCAAGACAAGATGCAGCAGACCTCAGGTTTGGAATCAATCGCAGCAGGGCAGTTTCGTGAGTTGGCAGACGGTGAGGTGGTTTTTTATGCAGAGCGTTTGTCCGATGATGGCAAGTATATGGAAAACGTCTTTATTCAAGGTCTGCGTGAAGGCAATCTAAATCTCATGGTGGCTGAGCGTGGCTTTCAGCGAGAGACGAGTGGTCATCGTTATTTGGTATTGCAGGATGGTCATCGTTACGAGGGGCAGCCTGGCAGTGCCGATTTTCGCATTATTAAATATCACGAGCATGAGATGTTGATTAGCGAGAAAGAGGCTGTGCTCGTGGTGGATGAGATCTCTGCTATGACGACGCAAGAGCTTTGGGAGTCTGACAATCGTTACTACAACGCTGAATTGCAGTGGCGTATATCAATGCCTGTTTCCTGTGTGTTGCTTGCCATGCTGGCAGTTTATTTAAGCCGTACCAATCCGCGTCAGGGGCGTTATGGTAAATTCTTTTTAGGCATTCTTGTTTACGTTATTTACAGCAATCTTTTAGGTGTGGCGCGTACCTGGGTGGAGCGTGGCAAGATTGATCCTATGATTGGTATGTGGTGGGTGCATGCGCTGTTGTTGTTGATTGTAATCGTTATGACTATTCAACATATGGGCGGTTTTAGAGTGTTGTTTGCCAATAAGCAATTGCAAGGGCAGCGCGCATGAAACTGTTAGATCGTTACATTGGTAAGGCAGTGTTGGCGAGCACGGGTGTTGTGATGTTTGTGCTGCTTGCTCTGTTTGCTTTTGCCACTTTTGCTGGTGAGTTGGAAAAGGTTGGTAAAGGTAGTTACGACGCCTCGATGGCCATTCAATACACCCTGCTGTTGTTGCCTGGCTTGGCGTATCAATTATTCCCCATTGTTATCTTGCTGGGTTCTATTATTGGGCTTGGCATGCTGGCTAGTCAGAGTGAATTGATTGTTGTGCGCGCAGCGGGCGTTTCGATCAAGCGTATCGTCTGGACGGTAATGAAGGCTGGCTTGATTCTGTTGGTGCTGATGTTGGTGATTGGGGAGTTCGTTGCACCAAGAGCTGAGTTTGCTGCACAAAATATGCGTGCGGAAGCGATGTCTGGCCAAATCAGTTTTCGTACCGAACGTGGTTTGTGGGCGCGTGATGGTTTAAATATTATTCATGTAAAAGATCTTTTCTCGAAAGAACGCCTTGGTAATATTTCCATCTATGAGTTCGATGAGCAAAATCGTTTAAATACCATCACGATCGCCAAGCAGGGTGATTTTAAAGATGATCAATGGTCGTTGAGTAATGTCTCGCGTAGTGAAGTGGATATGGCTGGCGTTCAAACAACGCAACAAAGTTCCATTGAATGGCGTTCGTTATTGATTCCCGAATTGATTAGTGTTGTGACCGTTAAGCCGGACTATCTTTCGGCTTATGGTTTGTATCGTTACATTGGTTATTTAAATGATAATGGATTGGATTCCACGCAGTACGTTCTCGCTATGTGGAAGAAAATTATGTTACCGATTACGACGGCGGTTATGATCTTTTTGGCTGTGCCGTTTGTGTTTGGACCTTTGCGTTCAGTGGGGGTCGGGCAGCGTATTTTTGTGGGCACCTTGTTTGGGATCGCCTATTTCTTGATTGATCAAACGACCGGGCAGATGGGGGTGGTGTGGGGTGTACCGCCATTAATGAGTGTAATGGTTGCCCCTGTTGTGTTTTTTAGTGTCGCTGTCGTTTTGGTTCGTCGTATCTATTGATCCGTTTCATCGCATATTAAGCGAGCAGATTGATCACTGAATTGGTGTTGTCGGTCCTTCCATTGGCAATGGCGGTGTACTGATCTGTTTCGCGTGAGTTGTTTTGCGTGTCGGGTGCGAGTGTTATGTCTTGCTCTTCTGTGTTTGGTGTATCTGTTCGTTGTTTTTCAAATTGTGCTGTAGCAATTTCCGCACGTGCTTCTGCTGCCATGGCAGCAGCAGCGGCTGCAACAGCAAAGTCTTGGCTGGAGGGTTGTGCTGGAGCAAGGGCGGCAGCTCTAATCTGATTCGCTTTTTGTAGCGTGGCTTCAGGGTCTCCATCTATTGGGCTGGTGTCGATACCGACTTCGCCACCTGTAGCGTATAGCCGGCCATCCGGCCCCTTCTGATAGGAAAAATTAACTGCGCCATGTGCGTACTGTCCGGCTACGGTTTTATGTGCTGCTTCGTGTGCGCGTACTTCGCTATCGCGTTTTTGTAATTCGCGTAGCTGTTTTTGCTCTTCTTCGCTTAATTGGCCGGGGTTGGTTGGTTTGCTGTTGGATTGCGCGGGCTCAGATTGTGTGGGTGATGTTGTTTGGTCTGAACTAGTGGGGGGCTTGGATGATGAGTCGTTTGTGCGAGTGTTTTGCTCAGTTCGTGACTGATGGCTGAAATCAGGAGGTCTGACCAGAGGGCCTAAACCGTTGATTTGCATTCGGCACCTCGCAATTACTCATTTCATAGAACCTGTTGGAACTTATGGCCATCCTTAGGCTTTAATATCCAGCAATGTTCCAATCAGGTCACTATTAGTTTGGACCACTTTGGCTGAGGTCTCAACCTGAAGCTTGTTTTGTCTCATCTCTACCAGCGCGCGCGTGACATCATTTGCCCCCGGCGCCTGCTCAGAAGTGACTCCGGGAACATCATTTTTGATATTTGCGCCAGCGATCTCCTGGGCATTTTTTTGTAGGCCATTCATGCCTTTACGAATGCCTAATATGCCTAAGCCCATAGCTGAAATGTCGTTACTCATGGTTGATGCTACCTTCTCGTGATCCTGTAAAGGTTATCGGGTTGGAAGTGATTACTTATGAATAGGAAGGTGAAAAGTGTGACGAGGATCACGTGAGGGGTAATTGCTTGAAATACAAATAAAAAAGGCCGGGCATATGCCCGGCCTTTAATACTATAGAACTGTTTGTTCTATCGCTTAGAAAGTAGCGATCAGTTCCAGAGTGGTCAGGCCATCAGCTTCGATGCCTGTAACACCGTTTTGTGGGTTAACGTTGTCACCGTCAGCTACTTCCAGGATGGCAGTCAGGTTGTTAGCAACTGCGTAAGAAACGTGGAAAGTGTTACGCTCACTATCACCTGCTGTTGAGAATGTTGAATCCCAGCTAACATTTTCGATACGTGCACCGATGCCAAAGCCAGCGATGCTGTAGTCAACCATGATTTCGTATGCGCTATCTACAATGTTGCCAGCCATCAGGTAGTCAACACCAACAGATAGGCCGTCTACACCAGGAATTGCGTAAGAAGCGTTGAAGTTTGTTACTTCTTCTGCAGAAACTGCATTTTTGTTTTTATCTGCTTGAGTAGCGTAACCTAGCTCCAGGTCCAGGCCTTCAACTGGAGAGTAGTTAGCAACCAACGCCATAGAGTTCTCTTCGTTAGTTTGAGCAAGGTCGTTCAGGTAAGCTGCTGTCAGAGTAACAGGGCCTACAGCGAATGCGCCAGCCAGACCAGCTACGTTGTCACCAGCCAGAGCAGTTTGGTGGTTAAGGATGTTGTAAATTACGCCGTGGTTAGTGCCCCACATGTCTGGTGCATCTTCAGCTTCCATACCGATTGGGTTGTTGAATACACCACCCAGAACAGTAACGCCTTCAGCAGCGCTCCATGCGAAGAACGCTTGCTCAATGTCTGCGCTGTCATTGCCGCTTGCGCTCAGGGAAAGATCAATGTCAACGCGAACAGTTACACCATCAGCTGGGCTAGCAGAAAAATCTACTTCAGCGGCAGCGTCGAATTTGCCTTCGGTGCTGCTTGGAGTACCAGAGTTGTCATCGCCGATTG
>JBNKYV010000016.1:0-10327 GCA_050301075.1 Gammaproteobacteria bacterium | reverse complement strand
GATGATCGCATTGTGATTGTCACCGTAGATGAAAAAAGCCTCGCCGAGATTGGTCATTGGCCATGGTCGCGCGACAAAATAGCCGAAATGACCAATGCCATTGTTGATAGCGGTGCTGCGGTTGTTGGCTTCGATATTTTGTTTGCAGAGCCGCAGGCAAATAATGCGGAACTGGTGCGTCAACATTTGCAGGAAAACGGGGATGCCGAACTGGTTGATCGTCTGAGTGAACTATTGCCAGAGTTTGATTTTGATAAACAACTGGCAGACAGCTTTCGCGATAGGGATATTGTGTTGGGGTATACCTTTCATAACCAGAAAGCCGAGCAGAACAGGGTATTGCCACCACCGCTGATGCGTCAGGAAGATTTGGATTGGGATATCGGTTTTATTCAGGGTATGCCCAGTTACACGGCCAGCTTACCCATGTTAACCGAGGCCGCAGCCTCAACAGCCTTTCTAACAACTTTTCGTGATCCTGATGGCATTTTACGTCGGACACCGCTCATGATTCGTCATGAAGATGCGTTGTATGCCAGCCTCGCTTTGGAAATGGCCAAAACCTATTTTCTGTTAGATAAGGTCGAGATCAGTACCTCAGAAGTAGGGGCGCAAAAAGTACCGGACATGATTTCGTTGGGTTCAATTAGTGTGCCTGTTGATGAGTTTGGGCAAGCTATCATTCCTTATCGTGGCGCATCACCCGCATTTCCCTATGTTTCTGCCAGTGACGTTTTGCAGGGCAACTTTGATCCAAAGATATTCTTTAACAAGCTTGTTGTGGTGGGCGCTACTGCGTTGGCATTAGGTGATGTGGTCGCAACACCTGTGCAGAGTATTTACCCCGGAGTAGAGGTGCATGCCTCGTTACTCTCAGGCATGTTGGATGCGCGTTTTCCGGTAAAACCGAGTTGGGTAACCGGTGTTAATTTTATGATTACCGCCGTCCTGGGGGCGATTTTGGCGTTGCTGATGCCATGGATGTCGCCTGTGGTATTGGTGTTGGTTGGTTGTGCGGTAGCGGGTGGACTGGTGGGCGTGAATACCTGGTTCTGGCATGAGCAGAACTTTGTGTTTCAGGTGGTTATGCCAACCATGTTGGTGTTGACGCTGATGATTATGAATCTGGCTTATGGATTTTTGATAGAGGCACGACAACGGCGCAGATTGAAAAACGCTTTTGGCCAGTATATCCCTCCTCAACTGGTTGAGATGATGAGTCAATCTAGTGATCAGGATTTATCGATGGAGAGTGAGAGTCGCGAGCTAACCGTTTTGTTCGCAGACATCCGCAGTTTTACTACCATTTCAGAACAGTTGGACCCCGGTGAGCTTAAAGCGCTACTCAACCATTTCTTTAGCCACATGACGCGCCTCATATTCCAATACAAAGGCACGATTGATAAATACGTGGGTGACATGATCATGGCCTTCTGGGGGGCGCCTGTTCACTACGGTGAGCATGCTCAGCCCGCAGTGTTAGCAGCGATGGATATGCTGGCCAAAGTGGAAGAGCTAAAACCTGAATTTAAAGCTAAAGGCTTGCCGGAGATCAATATTGGCATAGGTCTAAACACCGGCATGATGAGTGTGGGAGACATGGGGTGCGAATATCGCCGTGCTTATACTGTGATTGGTGATGCGGTGAACCTTGCTTCGCGCCTGGAAGGGCTGACCAAATATTACGGTGTGGGTATCGTCATCAGTGAAAACACCGTTGAGCAATTGCACGGCATTGTCTGCCGCAAGCTGGATCGCGTAAAAGTGAAGGGCAAAACATCCGGCGTAGAGGTTTATGAGCCAGTGTGTCGTGAAGAGGTGATGACAGAAGCTTTGCGCGACGAACTGGAGCGGCATCACTTCGCTTTATCCTATTATTGGGCGCAGCGCTGGGATGATGCGCAGACAATCTTTCAGAAGCTTCACGAAGAGCACCCAGAGACAGAAATCTATTCGCTATATTTGGGGCGTATCAAAGAAATACGCCATCGCAATCTTGGGGAAGATTGGGATGGCGTGTATGAGCGTAGGATGAAGTGATTTTTGTCTACGGAGGTTATGGGCAGGCTATTGTGCATGTTGTTACAAATTGCCCATTTAAAATACTTCCTGATTCAGCTTCTAAGCTGAATTGAGCGGCGATTCCTTCGGCGGCACCACCTGTTATTACTCCAGCCAAGTTTCCAGAAATACTTCCTGCGTTAATGGAGTTTGAGGTCAGCTGACTTTGTGCGCTGTCTGCCACTAAATTGAAATGGTCGCCTTCTAGCGATCCTGGTATAAATGGGACTGTCCAGATATCTGAAGATGTTGCTGATGATGTGTTTGCTATCAAAGTCGTATCGTATATGTCTCCACTGAAGAAATCGATTGTTGAGGTGAAGTCTATTGTATCTAATGTTGCACCAATAATTGATCCGCTAAATTGACTGGGTGATATAGATCCACTCCATGTGCCAATTGCATGCTTAGTATTTAAACTTAACAGTACGTCGCTGCCGGTTGGCTCCACTGTCATCCAGTTAACTGTTTCTAATAATGGTTCTTTAATACTAGGGTCTTGCGGGTCTGTTTGTGCATATGCATTGTCCCATGATCCCCATTGCACATTTTTAGTTCCCACGGGTATGGTGGTGCTGGTAGCAACAGTATCTGTGCGAATGATTTTGGTAGGAAATCCTGTATTGGCATCTATAGTTTCACTAATAAATACAGGATTACCATCAGCGTCACTGGTGGAGTCTGCTATGTAAGTAACGCCAGATGAGGTAAACGTAATGACGCCTTCCTGGGTGGCGTTGGCCTTTTCTGTGGTGGTGAGTCGCATGTCAGTTTTTGTTGCGGTGATTGCTTCAAATGTATCGGCATCATTCATAGATTCTACCTCTACAGCTTCGATAGCAGCCGCAGCTACGCCTGTTTCTTCGGAAGACGTAAGCTGATCGTTATTTTCAGATGTTTCTACTTCTGCTATAGCAGTGATTTTGCTGTCTTGGGTGTCTTCATTTACAGCAACTGTCTCTACGAGTACCTGCGGTGGATCGACGAGTCCTTTTGGTGCTGATGTTGTGCTGTCGATGGACGCATAGCTATATGAGAGGCTTTTACCTAATTCGATAGAGCCGCCATCATTTTCAACAAAGACAATGCCATCCCATACGCCGACATAGACACTTTCACCAACAGCGACAGAGTAATTTGTACCGCGTACACCGATGGTTGCCACTGGAGTGTTGACTTGATGGTTAGCCGGGTTTTTCTTGGCTACTGCACCGGTAATGGTACGGAAGCCACCTTTCAGTAACGTAACGATGTTTGCGTCGTCAGTTCCGGCTTTGTTCTCATAACTAAAGGCATCAATGCGCAGTGCTGTGCCACTGGTGAGTGACAGTATGGTGCCATCCAAGAATCTTACCTGTGCCTTACCGTTGTCGCCAACAAGGATGGTTTCGCCAGCGTAAAATTTTGAACGACGCTTGAGTGGTCGATCAGCTTTGCCCTCTTTGTGAGCAGAGACCTCGCCAGCAGCGATAATGACCATGCCAGCCTGTTTGTCGGCAGCTAGCACCGAAGCGGGTAGGGCAATTAACATGAGCGCCAGGGCGCAGATGGATGTAGTCACCGTTTTAGAAAACATAGCTGAGACCTCCTTTAATCAGGGCCCGATCATATTCGTACAACGCTATGTTGGAGTCGTTTACTACGCCTAGCAGCGCAACGTTGAAAGCCCAATGTTGGTCAAGGGCTTGGGTGTATCCCAAGGAAAATTGATAATACTTATCATTGCGTGTGGTGAGGAACACGCTGTCCTGTTTCGTGTGCTCAATATATTGGTAATAGAGGTTGGCATACATTTGCTGGTTCTTTTTAGTGTATTGCCAAGCTAGTTGTAGGCCGCTGTAGCGCCTTTCGAAGTTGTCTCCTGACGTGTGCTCAGGATCCTCATAGCCCAAATTGATGCCTGTACTTAACATGGCGCGACTGTTTGTGAGGCGTTGTTTCCATGTGGCGGAGGCATTAATAAAGTCCGCATCGCGTGCTTCAAAATTGGGGTAAGTAAATCGACCAACCTGCGCGTTAAATGAAAATATGTTGCTGTTCAGCGGTCGGGAGTAATCCGTGCCTAAGCTCGCCATGCGGCGGAAGCTTTCACCATCTACGTTTATTTGTTGCACTTGTAGTGGTACTTGCCAATTGTTATGCAGGTTGCGTTGCTTATAAGCGATTTGCAGATTGGCTGTTTGGGTATCAAACGCGTCATAACTAAAGTTGTTATGAGCTGTTAGGTTGATCTTGCCGGTAATGGAACTGTTTCTGCTGAGCATGTGGCGGCCGTTGGCTCCAACATTCAGTTCTGCGAACTGGTCTGACAGTTCTTTACTGTTTTCATTGAGTACCACATTGCCTAATGCGGGCACATTAATGCTATCCAGATCTGTAGAGGCGTTAATGTTTGTATCATATCCCAGTGCCAGTGAAGTAAAGCTGGTAATGGACTGGGTAAGTGCCTTCATCTCTTTCTCTATGGTATTTAGATAGGCTTGGATATTGGCCTGCACGTTGGCAGGCGGGTTTTGTGCTAGAACGGTTTTAAATTCTTTCTGTGCATTGCGGTAGTCGGTTTGCAAAAAGTAGACGCGTGCCAGCTCCAGGCGAGCACGATGATTGTTTGGCTCGGCGATCAATACGCGTTCAAGGGCAAAAACAGCTTCTGGCAGATGGCCAGCCTTTAGCGCGGCCATGCCAAGCAGGAAATCAAATTCGGTCTCGCCCTCAAGTTCTGGTGCGAGTGTGAGTGCATGCTGGTAAGCGGCTTCTGCATCGTCCAGGCTTAACAGGTTTTTGATAGTGGTGGTGTCTGCCTGGCTATTACCACTGGCAACGATCATGAATAGTAGTAAGGCGTAGGGAATACCTTTGTTATTTCCGTATGACATATCCGGTTTAGTCTCATTTGCAGGGGGCCATTGCAAAAGTTGATATTGCGGGCGACCATCGTGGCTAGCGAGCGCAGCTATGCACAATTGAGTGCCGTCCGATAGCGGCCAAAAGATCACTCTTGTATAGCCATGTTGTCGGCGCGGCAGAGACATCTCTTAATCCTTGTTCTTTCCGTTTTCTTGTTTCCCACTTTGCTCTTGATAACGGATTGAAATTGAGTGCCCCGCCGAGTCGTCATCCGGTGTCGCATGGATCAGGTATGTACCTGATTCTAATGATTTTGTATCCAGCATGAAGATGTACTGGTTCTCTTGTGCTTTGAAAACACCGTTAGACAGAATCGCAATTGCGGCGCCATCGTCATCTACTTTGAATAGCGATAGCTGAATGTTGGCGTTACCCACAAATTCACCATTTGCGTAGCTCACGCCCACTTTCACAGGAATAGTACGTTCACCTCGGTAGAGTTTTCCTGACTTCAATGGTGATTTAAAACCATCGAAGGCATAGTGAACGTTGACGGTTTGCACCGCCGTGCTGGTGTTGCCGTTGCCATCAATGGCTGTCCAGACAACTGTGGTTGTGCCTACGTTGAATTGGGTTGGTGCATTGTGTGT
This sequence comes from Gammaproteobacteria bacterium, assembly GCA_050301075.1. Lineage (GTDB taxonomy): Bacteria > Pseudomonadota > Gammaproteobacteria > Tenderiales > Tenderiaceae > JBNKYV01. The sequence goes on along the minus strand of JBNKYV010000016.1, from coordinate 4,769 downwards.
GGCTTCTGCGCCAAAAATATCGCTGGTGTCGGCAGTGCCTAATTCAACTGTGGTGAGGGGGCCTGTAGCCGTCACCGTAATATCTGCCGGTGCTGTTAGCAGTGGTTTTGTGGTATCAACAACAGTAATGATCTGCTCAGCTGTAGCGACATTGCCTTGGCTGTCAGCTGCAAACCATGTCACCACGGTGGTTCCTAGCGGGAACCCGTCTGCTGACATGTTGTTGGATGCTTGAACTGCACCATCGACCAAGTCAAAGGCACTGGCTACGCCAAGTGAAACGGTACTTAATACACCATTGGCTTCTACCACTTGGCTGCCTGGGACGGTTAGTCGTGGTGGAGTGGTATCTTGTACGGTAACCGTTTGTTGTGAGCTTGCTGTATTACCGTTGGCATCTTCAGCAGTCCAAGTGATAACGGTATCACCTAGCGGGAATTGGGCTGGGGCATTATTGCTTACTACGACATCAAAAATGTCACTTGCCGTTGCAGAACCAATCGCTGCAGTGGTGAGCTTGCCAGCTGCTTCCACGGTAACGTCTGCCGGAGCTGTTAACAGTGGGGCTGTCGTGTCATTAATTGTAACGTGTTGAGTTGCTGTGGCCTGGTTACCATGGGAATCAACAGCACTCCATGTAACCGATGTTGTGCCAATTGCGAAACCTTCAGCCGGTGCATTGTTTGATGTACTTACATCGCCATCAACCAAATCATTGGCCGTCGCATTGCCTACGTTAACAGGTGTTAACACCGCTGTTGCTTCCTTATTCACGTCTGCAGGTACCGTAATCGTAGGTGCTGTTGTGTCCTGCACTGTAATGGTTTGTTGACCGCTGTTACTGTTGCCATTGATGTCTTCGGCATTCCAAGTGACGACGGTATCTCCAAGCGGGAATTGCTCTGGTTGATTACTGGAAACGCTAACATCAAAGATATCTGCTGCTACAGCAGTACCGATATCAACAGAAGTTAGTCTTCCTGTTGCTTCTACCACCATGTTGAGTGGTAGTGTCAATGACGGTGCTGTAGTGTCTACAATGGTGACATTCTGAATAGCGCTGCTTGAATTGTTACTGGAATCCACTGCGCTCCAGGTAACAGCTGTTAAACCCAGGGGGAAACCATCTTGTGGTGCATTATGGCTTGCATTGATGGAGCCATCGACCAAGTCTGTTGCGGTCACGGTGCCCAGTTCTAGTTCGGTCAGTATGGCTGTCGCTTCAGCAGTAATATCTTCTGGTGCTGTTAAGCTGGGCGCAGTGTTATCACCAATGGAGATCAGTTGCTTGGCAGTTGTTGTGTTGCCAGCTGCGTCAGATGCCATCCAGATAACAGTGCTTGTGCCGAGTGGGTAGCTGGCTGGTGCATTGTTGCTGAGACTTTCCACACCAACGGCATCCCAGGCGCTTGCTGAGCCAATATCTAACGATGTGAGCGGACCACCTGCTTCTGCATTGATATCAGCTGGCGTTGTTAAAGTAGGTGATGTTGTGTCAACAACGTTGATAGTGACACTGTGATGACTGCTGTTGTCGCTGCTGTCAGTCACTTCTACATCCACAAAGGTTTTGCCCAGTGGATAGCTTGATAGGTAGGGCGATACATTTACAGCCGCATCGCCACATGTTTCGTTATAACTTGGGGTTAGCAGGTAATGAGTGCCGCTGGCAGATTCAGCCTCTAGTTGTATGCTTGATGGCATCGTAATGTGTGGTGCAACGCTATCCGTTACCGTCAGATATACGCTGTCACTTGCACTGCCGCCTTGGCCATCATCAACCGATAGATCAAAGCGCTCTGTGCCCAATCCCATATAGAAATCGAGGCTTGCTTGGTTGCTGGAGCCAAAAAAGCCGCTCCAGTTAAACGAGAGTTCGTCACCGTCTGGGTCGTTCGAGTTTGATCCATTTAGTGATACGAGCGTACTGGAGCCCGTACATTCGTAAACAGCATCGCTGCCGGCGTCAGCAATCGGTTGCTGGTTGCTTGGGCCTAAGTCATGTACAAAAATATCTTTGTTACCGTTGTGGTCGCCCTGAATCAAATTCGAAGCAAATGACTCAAAGGCGACGTAACGGCCGTCGCCACTGATGATAGGTAGGCTGCTGCCTTGATTGGCTTGAGCTCCATCGGTGCTAATGCTGACGCGATGCGTCTCTCCCTTGCTCAGATCCCGCACAAATATATCTGAGCTTGAATTCGAGTCTCCAGGCACGAGGTTGTTGGCGTAAGAGTCAAATACAACGCGCCGTCCATCGCCACTGATGGCATTGAAAATTGATGAGCTTATCGCTTGAGAACCTTGATTACTAACGTTGACGCGTTGGGTATGGCCTGCATCGAGGTCACGCACGAAAATATCAAAGGCATGGTTGTTATCATTTTTAGCCAGGTTTGAAGCGAGTGAGCGGAAGCTAATAACACGTCCGTTGTTACTCATTGAAGGCATAACACTAGCAGCGTTACCTATTTCGCCATTGCTGCCAACACTGACCAGACTCATTGTGTTGGTGTGGCGGTCGAAAATGAAAATGTCGCTGTTATTGTTGGTGTCATTGTTTACCAGATTGCTGGCAAATGAATAGAAAGCAATGTAACGGCCATCAGTACTGATTGAGGGGTCGAAGCTCGGGCCGTTGGGTTCTTTACTACCAGTGATACGTTCTGTTTTTCCTGTTTGACGATCACGCAGGAAGATGTCGTATGTGTTATTGTTGTCATTGCTGACAAGGTTTGATGCAAAAGAGTCAAAAACCACATAACGTCCATCTGGTGTGATGGCACTGTTATAGCTATCGCCATTCGCTTGTGCGCCATTGCTTGAGATACTTACCCTTTCTAATGTGCCGCTATCCTTGCTGAATACGAATACGTCACTTTTGCCATTGCTATCTGAACTGGTGAGATTGCTGGCTTCTGAACGGAATGAGACAAAGTCGCCCGATTGGCTCATGTTTGGTAGCGAAGAGTTGCCGTTGCTGTTAGGGGTAATGGAAAAGGTTGTTTGTTTTTCTCTGTCGCGTACAAAGATATCTGTAAAGGAATTGCTATCTCCACTTACCAGGTTGTTGGCTGCGGAGTAGAAGGCGACATAACGTCCGTCTGCGCTGATGGAAGGCCACTGGTTATGGAAATAGACCGTTGTACATTGGTTAGTACAGACCTTAATACCACCGGAGGCACTCTCTTCACCCGTAGCAGAGAGGCTGATACGTTCAGTCTTCTGTGCTGCGTATGCTGGCGCTGCCAGAATGTTTAGTGCAACCAGTAATGTAAGTAGTTTATAGCGAGGAGGCGTTGTCATTAGTTGGCCTCCTGCATGCTAAAGAAAAAGATGGTGTGCGAGTTACCCAGGTTATCTATTGCACTGCCCTGGAACGCGATAGGTACTTCATTGTTAAATTTGTCGGCACTGTATGGGACGGTGACTTTCCACGGAATGACGGTGCGTTGGTCTGGTTCCAACGAATAGACGCTTACGCTAATTTCATAAGGTGATAGCAGTAGTGCTGGGTCAATAGGCGTAATGGTGACGTCTTGAAAGTTGTATAAAGATTCATTGGTTAGGTGTAGGTGAAATGTAATTTCTGTGCCGTCTGCTACGGCCTTGGTATTAATAAGACGATGTGAGGCTGCAATATCTGCATACGCCAAGCTACTACATAGCAGTGATGCCATGATGACAAATATTTTTGTGATTATTGGTTTTGTCGTCATTAATTTACTCGCACAATAAATTACAGCGCACATTGCCTGTAACAACAGGCGGCGCAAACAACGGGCACAAAAAAGCACTCAATTCAGAGTTCTTTTTCAACTAACACCCGTATTCTAGGAAGGATATGGAAGGGCAAGTGAGAACTGGTTCACAGCTTTTGAAATGAGAGGGTGTGTTAAAAACTCTAATAAAATTAGAGACTAAATCTTACGGGGTGTCTTGGGAGTCCCCTCTAACCCAATAAAAATACAGGTATTTATTGGCTTTGCCGGTGTGCTGGTTTCGGTGTGCTAAGAAGATGGCCGAGAACAGATGTGTATCTGTATATGGTTGATTACTAATGTATTTGTATGGATCTGTAGGAATTAATCTTTTTCATGGTTTTATTTCAGCCCAATACGGTGCTTAAAGTACTAAATAAAACTGCACATATTCCGTTGATTAGATAAATAGCTTACCAGCGGTGTAGGGTGGGAATAGAGTGAAAGCTATTTCAGTTATATACAAATTGCCTTTTGATATAGCAGCTGCTTGTTGCGTAAGTTATAGAGGCCGTTATTTTCTTTCTATTGGGGAGATATGTCTGTCATGACTCCTCAATACTCCATTCGTTTGTTAAACGAGATAACAAGTGTCGATCAGTTTCTTAACGGCAGGGATTACCTTAGGTCTGTTATTAAGAGTCTCGCACTGAATTTAGGGATTAAATATGTCTTTATTGGTCACCCTCAGGCCAATGATCCTACGTGTGTTGAAACGGATGTGGTATGGGCAAACGGCGATTTTGCTGACAACTTTATTTATGAACTGGAAAACACGCCGTGTGAAAACGTTTTGTCTGGTCGCAGGGTCTGTTTATATGAAAACGTGGTCGGTCTTTTTCCTAAGGATGAGTTGTTACAGAAAATGGGCGTGGAGTCTTACGTAGGGGTTCCAACCATCAATAGGGATGGCAAGTTAACAGGATTGCTAGTCGTTCTGCATGATAGACCTATAGAGAATAAAGAGATTGTTTCCGCTATGGTTGAATTTATCGCTGTGCGTATACA
>JBNKYV010000015.1:0-10247 GCA_050301075.1 Gammaproteobacteria bacterium | reverse complement strand
AACTGCTGCGTTAGATCATCCAGAGTCTCTTCAACCTGCTTCAGCCCTGCTTGCACTTTTTTATCCTCACGCAATGCATCCCAAGGTCCGCGTTTCGCTTCAATACCAAGGGCCAAGCGTAAATCACGCACCGCATATTCGAGTTGCTCTGCCGTTTTTAATAGGCGCGGACTATCCACCGCAGTGGCGTAATACTCTTTAACAGCGTCTTTGCCCAATTCAATCAACTGACGACTGCCAAGATTGTTACCAAAGAAGTTGCTAGCAATCTCCGGCAACTGATGCGCTTCATCCACAATGTATGCATTTGCCATTGGCAACAGCTCACCGAAACCATCTTTGCGCAACACCATATCAGCCATCAATAGGTGATGGTTAATCACGACAACATCCGCTTCAAGCGCTTCACGGCGCGCCTTCATTACATGGCATTCAGAAAAATCAGGGCATTCGCTGCCCAGGCAGTTATCAACGGTAGAGGTCACCATTGGCCACAGTGGCGAGTCTTCACCTACCTCCATAAATTCGGTGATATCGCCACTGGTGGTGCGCCCTGCCCAGCGAGCAACAAGATGAAGATGGTGCACAAGCTCTTTTGAAGTGAGGCGCCCCTCCTCCTCTGTCATACGCAAACGATATGTGCAGACGTAGTTACCGCGCCCTTTTAACAGCGCTGTTGTAACTGGCACTTGTAGCGCTTTGCGCACGATGGGCAGATCTTTTTGGAAAAGCTGGTCCTGCAGGTTTTTAGTACCGGTGGAGACGATAACTTTTTGCCCGGAAAGCAGCGCAGGAACGAGATAAGCAAAGGTTTTACCGGTACCCGTACCGGCTTCGCAGATGAGTGTTTGGTATTGATCAATGGCCTCTTCGACGGCTGTGGCCATTGCCTGTTGTTGTTCGCGCGGCTGAAATCCTTCTATGCACTGGGCCATTGCGCCTTCGTAACCGAGCACCTCGGCAGCATCGTGCAACACAATCAGGCTCCGCCCTGATTATCCCAGATCTCGTCTTCCTCGCCGAACTCACGCGTCCAGACCAGTTCGCCAATCGCCTTAAACTTGGCGACAGACATTGCACCACGCTTGGCGCGCTTGCTCTGATTTTTTTCCTGGTCCGCGATAACCTCTTCACGATTCAGTTCGTACATCTCGAACGGCTCGTAATTCTCATCCATCAGCACCAGAACAACGCTATCCCAATCCTGATCCAGCTTGAGCTGGCCAATGCGCTGCCCAGACTTACCCTCGTCAAAAATGGCGCGCGCCTTGATCTGAATCTTTTTGCCTTCACGCTTGCCACGGCCAACGGCGTCATAACCGCCTTCCGTGCCTTGTTGAACAGGCTCTAGATCGAGTTCGTTACAGGCATCAAACTGGGCAATCTCTCCACTCACCCCGCCTAGGGATTTACCGGTCGCGTTACGGTAATCACGAGCCAGACGCCTCGTTTCCGCAATCAGTTTTTCCAGAGAGTATAAAGACACTACACCAGCCTAATATTTTGAAATTTAAAACCCCATACACACCCAACAAAGGGTGGCTTACCGCGACTATTTTAACCTGTTATGGATTGATGCGGCCATCCTAATTTTAGTAATAGATGCGCATAAGTCTATGACATTCCGAAAATTCCTGAAATATTGCCCTAGCCAATACAGTGCCGGACAAGGTAAATTGGCACTCTTCAGACCCAGCTTTCAGACCGATGGCCACACCAGAATTCATCCAAGCACTGCAAAACCCGGACTTTTATCCTCACCCGGTTTCCGCAATAAAACTGGTCGAGACGCATATCTCGTGGATCCTGCTCACTGGGGAGTATGCTTACAAGATTAAAAAGCCGGTCAATCTTGGCTTTCTCGACTTTTCATCACTCGAACAACGTGAGTACTTCTGCCACCACGAACTGGAGCTCAACCAGCGCCTGGCTCCCCAAATATACCTGGAAGTCGTGCCGATTGGAGGCACAATATCTGCCCCCAAACTCGGTTCAGAGCCGGCAATCGAGTTCGCGGTTAAAATGAAGCAGTTTTCCCCGGAGTCACAACTCAATGAACTGCTAAAACACAATGCGTTAACCAGCGAGCATATCGACGAGCTGGCAGAGACGATTGCTGAGTTTCATAGCCATATCGAAATCTCAGGTTCTGACTCTTCTTTCGGAACAACCGATAAAGTCTGGGAGCCGGTCGCAGAAAACTTTGCACAAATACGCCCGTTGATTAACAACAAAAATCAACAGAAGCAGCTGGACCAACTAGATACCTGGAGCAAACAGGCGTTCTCAGGCTTACAGGCGGCCATTGAACAACGCAAACAACAGGGCTATATCCGTAACTGCCATGGCGATCTACATCTCGCCAATATCGCAGTTATTGAAGGCAAAGCCGTACCGTTTGATTGCATAGAGTTTAATGAAACATTCCGCTGGATAGATGTTATCAGCGAAGTTGCTTTTACTTATATGGACCTGACCGATCAAGGCCGAAGTGATTTGGCTGCGCGCCTGCTTGATCGCTACCTGCAACACACAGGCGACTACCAAGGCCTAAAACTATTCCCCTTCTACATCGTCTATCGCGCAATGGTTAGAGCTAAAGTCGCTGCGATACGCGCATCACAATCCGGTGTTTCAGAGAACGAAAAACGGGCCGCGCTAAAAAGCTTTCAGAACTATATCGATCTGGCTCTACGCTTCACGCAAAAGCAGGCAGCGACACTCTATATTGCCCACGGTGTTTCAGGCTCTGGTAAAACGACACTCACGCAACCACTACTAGAAAAATATGGACTGATAAGACTGCGCTCAGACATTGAGCGCAAAAGACTATTTGGTTTAAGCGCCAACGCAAAAACAGAAGGTGCAACCAACCAAAGTCTATACAGCAGTAATACCAGTGAGCAAACCTATCAACACCTGTGTAATACCGCCCGACAACTGCTGGAAGATGGTTTCTCCGTTGTGATCGACGCCACTTTTCTCAAACAAGAACAACGCCAGATTTTCTTCAATCTGGCAAAGCAAGTCGCTTGCCCGTTTATCATCCTCCATTTCTATGCAGAAGAGGCGTTGCTCAAACGCTGGATAATCGAACGCGCAGAAGCAGGCAAAGATGCCTCCGAGGCGACCGTGGAAGTGTTAGAACATCAGCTAAAAACAGAAGAACCGATTACTAAAAATGAAGCAAACTACATTATCAGCATCGACACCAGCAGTTACGAAGCAACAAACCAACTATTGGCTGCTATCGCTGAAATAAACAACGTCGCCACGCCATTGGAATCATAACCAATATCAGTAACAAGCTGGCGCCGCCACCAGAAGAAGCTGATTGAAGCGTAGAAACAGTCGTCACCTCAAAATAGCTATCTACCCCACCTGCACTAATCGTGACTCTCGATGTTTTACCGCCTAGCGCGGGACTTACCATACGCAATTGAACCAGGTCGCCGTTGTGAATATAAATCGGCCCTATTTGATAATTACCACCGTTAAGACGGATCTCTCCCCCAAGCACTGTAAATCTAACTGCGCCCGTAATACCCGTCATAGGAACAGCGTTCGACTCGATAATGGTATCCACTGGTACATTCGTTTGATTCTGAAAAAAGATTTGATCTGGAATAGCATCCTGAACGGACGTAATATTAAATTGATCACTTTCAGTCCCAACCGTTACTTTTGAACTCACAAATCCCCCGGGCACCACTGACGACACATTTTGTATTTTCAACATATGCCCTGAAGATACTGCAAACGGAGTCGTATCTGACCATGTGCTCCAGGTAGTGCCTGAATCAGTTGATACTGAATACAAACCGCTGAGAATAGATAAACGAGCCCAATCATCTACACCGCTAATCGTTACCGGTGCAGATTCGAGCACTGTTGCCAGTGGTGCATCAGTAATATCATCGATAGCAAAATTATCTGGTGTGTAGTCAGTCGCATTTGTGATAACAGAAATGGTATTGCTTGCACTATTCGCAACGGCAATATCAACATCCTTGTCGTAATCTATATCTGCTGCTGCAACGGCAAGCGGTGCATTTCCCACTGCGTAATTTAACGCCGCGGAAAAACTGCCCGTGCTGTCATTACGTAATACCGAGACAGTGTTTGAATCACGATTAGCAGTATAAATATCCGCCACACCGTTACCATTTATGTCCGCTAGGAAAACAGCAGAAGGAGCATTACCCACAGCATAGGTTGCATTCGCAGTCAGCACACCACCGCCATTATTCAACAACACACTAACTGTGTTATCAGCCTGATTAGCAACAACCACATCTTTAGCACTTAAGCCAGATACAGCACCAACACTAACTGCGGCCGGCGTATTACCTACAGCGTAGTTAGCAATTGAAGGAAATAGACCGGTTCCATCGTTCAACAACACAGACACCGTATTGTCAGCACTGTTTGTTACCACTAAATCGGCAAAACTATCACCATCGAGCAAAGCCGCCTGCACACCACTTGGCGCATTACCAACTGCATAGTTGACTGCCGCAAGAAATCCCCCGCTACCATTGTTAATCAACACAGAAACAGTATTTGAAACACTATTGGTAACCGCAAGATCCAGCCACTCATCACCATTAAAATCCGCATGAGCAATCGATGAAGGTGTTGTACCAACGGCATAGTTAACTGCCGCATTGAACGTTCCATCTGCGCGATTAGTTAACAAAGAAACATTATTCGATCCCTGGTTTGCAACGACCACATCAATGTTCTGATCATTATCAAAATCAGCGACAGTCAACGCGACAGGAGATGTTCCCACGGCAGCATCGTTGTACCAGGTATAGGTGCCATTCCCGGAAGTGCGGAACACAGAAATATTATTACTTCCCTGATTGGCAACAACCAGTCCGGCATTGCTATACCAGGTTAGATCAATAAACGACAGGGCAACTGGCGATGTGCCAGAAGGATATGAAGCTGGTGTCAGCAGAGTGATTCCCCACGCAGGAAACGTTACTGCCAACAATATCAAAGAGCCAATACGCCCCAACCACCTCGGCACAACCTACCTCCAGAGGGGTGAGAATTCGACTAATCAATCGCGCATTCAGCTTGGTGAAACACATCTGAAGCGCATACTACCTATCCACAAAAACAGGTAAATTCCTTGATAGCCAAGAAAACTCCTAACTCACAAAAAAAGAGCGCCACTTCCAGCAAGACGCTCCTCCTAATATTAGATATCGGTAATACGAGAGAGTTTTTTAGGGAAAGCACGCACCAAATGGCTGATTTTTGGGCGAAGATCGATAAATGGCGTAATTTATGGCATTAAATGGAGAAAATTCGCTCTGCCCGTAAAAAAACCTACTTTTTCGGGGCTTGTGGTGCGAATACTTGTCTGTAGTACTCAACCTGACGTAAAAACGCTCCCCTTTCGACTGGGGAAAACACTCCATCGGGCATGGAAAACACCACGCGATCCAGCACCACATCAGGCTTTTCGCGGCGCCAGGAGAGCAAAGTCAGCCCATTAGGTAGCTCACTCATTCCGTAGATATTCAAGCCTTTCGACTCAATGACATCCGCCGCGTGAAGGGAGGACGATGCGGCACCGAGCACCATTAACAGTCCAACAAACAGACCAGACTTCATTTTTATTCCTCAACCGCCTGGCTCAGTTGCTGGCTACGCCTCTGCAGGTCTGATACCCAAATGGCCACCTGCTCATCGCGGCCATCTACAATGTCCTGGTAACGGCTGTAGTATTTGATCGCTTTGCGCTCATTACGCAGGTAGATATCGTAAAGAATCCCCAGATTCATGTGCGCATCCGGGTAATCATTATCAGCCTCAATCGCCTTTTCGTAGGCCTCTCTGGCTTTTTCGAAATCGCCCTGTTCGCGGTATAGCATCCCCAAACGGTTATATGCTAATGCGTGGTCAGGTTTGAGTGCTACCGCACGTTTGAAGGCCTTCTCTGCAGACTCGAGATCACCTGACTTATGGTAGAGAATACCAAGATTGGCATAAGGACCTGAATACGCGGGATAGGTGTTTACAAACGCCTGGAGAATATCGATGGCATGCTTGTTTTTGCCATTGCGCATCAAACCAAGCGCCAACACGTAGTCCTGCTCTGCCTGCAGACGTAGTTTCGGATCGTCCACCGGCTCAGCGGGAATTTCTGGTAGCACAAGCTTGAGAGATTCAGGCTCTGCCTGACTTTCAACTGGTGCACGTTCAGATTCCGCTACATTTTTGCTATTTCCAGCACATGCGCCCAAAACCAACGCACACGAGATTACTAAGGGGTATCGAAACAATTTAGTGCAAGTCATAAACAATCTCCGCACCCTTTTCTGTTTTTGAATAACGGGCTGGAACTAAGCTTTTCAGCTTATCAAAACTCTTCTTCACCCAATCATCGTAATAGCCATCGGCTGAACGTTGCGCATTGGATTCGAGTATCGAGATCGCCTTCTCTTCAAAGGGATAGGCCTGCTCTTCAAGCATGATGTCATACTCTTCCAGCTCTTCTTCGTTCAAATCTTTAGGACGTTCAGACTCAAGCAATTCACTACTGAACTGTTCGTAAAGCTCACCTATACGATAAGTAGAGGCCGTTACAACATCAGCTACATCGTATTGAGCGGCCTGACTATAAGCATCAAGCGCATCGGTCATGCTGGCCTTCTTGGCCATCAGATTTTTTTGCAGTGGCTCTACCAGTTTAATGGTGCGGAACTCTGCCATCTTACGCTCTGCCAACCCCAACGCAGCTTGAGCAACGATATAGCGACTACGTGCTGTGTGAGTTGCCTTAGTGGGCTCATCCGCCAACACCAGCTGTTTCAGCATGTAGTCCTGTTTTTCCGGCTGGTTATTCTTGGCATAGAGTTGAACCAAACGATGACGCGCTTCAACCAACTGATCATAGGGCTCTTCAAATTCAGCGGCATAACTTTCATAGGCACGGATGGTACCCGCTACATTGCCCACCTTTTCATACAGTTCAGCCGCTTCCCAAAGAGACTCTTGTCGCACTTGAGCTGTAAACCCCTGATTGGTTCCAACACGCTCATAAAGATCTGCCGCTTTGCCGGTCATACCGTTTTCATTGTAGGCACGCGCCAATTGCAAGGGCACTTCGATAACCAATTTATGGTTTCTGTAATTTGCTAAAAAGTATTCGAAAATACGAATCGCATTTTGCCACTTGCCCATTTCCATAAATAGGGCGGCGGCGTCATATTCAGCGGTTATCCGCACATTAGCACCGGGAGGAACCACACGAGCAATACGCAAAAAGTCCGTAGCTGCGCCCTGCAAATTGCCTTCTTCGCGTTTCTCTTCCCCTTGTTTATAAATACTTGCCGCCAACCATTCGAAATGCTTTTGCTCAACCTTGCGTATTTGAGTACCGATTTCGATCAATTTGGTATACGCATTTTCAGCCACAGCATAGTTGCCGTTTTCAAACTCAACGTGTGAGATAACAGCCCATGATGAATGCGCAAGATTTGGGTCAAGCCCCTCTTTCACTTCCACTACACGTCTGGCCAGCATGATGGCGCGTTCATAGTCACCGCTATTAAATGACTCTTCTGCCATACTGGTTTGCACGCGCGCAAGACGTGAATCACTGGCATAGTTTTCAGAGTATTTCAAAACACTGGCGATCTGTTTATCACGCCACACGATGCGCTGCTCTGGCGGCAAACGTTTTAACAGCTCACTGTAAGAGGTAATCGCGGCATAGCCTGCTTCTTGGCCTTTGGCATAACCTGGGTAGGTGTAAGCAACCTTATCGTATTCGGCGGCGGCCAAATCATATTTACGCTGTTCAAAATAGAGATCTGCCAACAGATAGTGGAAATCTGGTGTCTCCGGCTCATCCGGGAAAGACTTCAAATAAGACCAATACCAAGTCTCTGCCTCTTTATAGTACTCAGGCTTTTTGTCCTTTTGAGCAAGTGCGTGATAGTACTCAGTCAGTTCACCCAAATGGCCTTTGATGTTGGGTTTAAGGCGCCCTTTCACCTCATCTCGGTAATTCAACCAAAAAGGTGTGTTAGGCCCGTACACCTGCACATAATGCTTTTTGGAGGTCAGCACCAGCTCAGGATAATTACCTGCGTCAATATAGAGATCAATCACACGCTGTTTGAAAAATGCTGCTTGTGGTGCTTCTGGATAACGCACAGCAAAATTGTTATAGACACGGGTCGCATCCTGATGGCGGCGCTGCTTGACGTAAAACTCCGCTAGCGTTTGATACACCGCATAATCGTAGTTTTGGCGACCACGTTTACTGATGTACTCATCAACATAGTCCATGTCGTTCAAGTACGAGAACACCAGCGAAATCGCATACAGGGTATCGTTGATCAGCTCCTGCTCATTGGCACTCACATCGAACTCGGTATAGGGAATATCACCCAGAATCATGGTGCCGAGTTTCATGTCCAGCAATGAAAAGAAGGAGTCCAACGCCCCTTCAAACTGATCCATCTTGAGTAGATTCCAGCCGTGTTTGTGTAGAGACAGGAAATAAAAGCGCGAGGTTTCGCCGTATTGAATAACACTTTGGTAAGCGTCGGCGGAGTTTTCAAAATCCCCTTCGATGAAATACATTTCACCACGACGAAATTGCACTTCGTCATATAGAGAACTACTGGGATAACGATCGACTAATTGCGTCAACGCCTCCATTGACTCATCCATCATCACCAGACGTTCATAGGCACGCGCCAGCTGATACAAGACAACATCATTGCCTTCGTAGTTAGGATAGGTGGCTAACAGATCACGATAGGTTTGCACCGAACGCTCGTACTCGCCTATTTCACCCGCACTCAAAACCGCGCGATCAACAATCTCACGTTGCTCGCCCGCCTCTAATTCGAGGTCAGCCAAGCGACGCATTGCGCGCAGGCGATAACGATTATCGATATCAAACTCGAGTAGCGAACGATAATATTTAATCGCTTCCTGACGATCGACGTCTACAGGTGTCGTCACATCAACAATGATGTCCCGAGACTTCATGTCTTTCAACGTCAGCTGGTTAGAGCCAAAACATCCCACCAGCAAACTGGAAACCAGGATTATCGAAAGCCCCTTAAACCTCATGGTAGCCCCTTTTGTTCGTACACTGCGCGGTCCGTTATCTGCGCAGCAGCAAATAGCACCTGAGCATGCATATCCTTAATTCTGCTCTCAAGCGCTTTTAGGCGTTGATCTGCAATCTCACTGAGTATCAACTCATATTGCGTCGAGTACTGAAACAGCGCCTGCTTGAATTTCAATATATTGTGACGGGCTTCCATAATCCGTTCACGGTATTGCTCAAACTCATCTGGCGTTGCGTTAAAGGTGTGGTCGAGCAACTGCCGCTGCTCTGTGGCAGCATTAACGGCCGCATCAAGTGCGCTCAGGCCCTTCTTCGCCTCCCATAAACGCGCTGGATATTCAGTTTCCAGTCGCCAATTCAGCATCCCTTTAAGAATGCGATATTTATTCTTCTGTTGTTCGATGTCGACGCCACCATCTACTCGCTGGATTCGCTCTTCCACTTCCGCTAATGCCTTGAAAGCAGCCTGCTCATCCGCGCTGGCAAAGATCGTCACATCCTCGCGCTCTTCAGCGAGGGCTATTATATCGCGATATTGGTCGCGGCGTTCATATACATCATTGGCATCCAGCGAGTTCAACGCTGCACGAATATCCGATAAACGTGCCTGATATGCCGCCTGACGAATATCCAACATCTGTTCATAGGCATCCAGATCAGCGATGCGGCGATCCAGATGCTTTTCGAGAAACAACAGATCTCGATATTGTTTTAGCGCCTCTTGAAACGCTGAACTTGCCAGTAGCTGAAACAGATACGGCCCCATTTCATCGTCCGGCTCGATATTAGCTTGCCAATACCATCCCGCCTCTGGCGCCGCGCCATTATCAATTACGTCCTTAACCAGCCCGGCGAAGTTCTTCTTCGCTAGCAGTTGAGAAATACGCTGTAACTCCACCTCGTAGCGATCAATCGCCGCTTGGTAGTAATCCAACGCCTGCTGATAGGCCCCGAGCTTGTTAAAGGTATAGGGTACCGCTAATAACCCTTCTAATACAGAGGACTCTGCGGTATTTTCCTCAATTAACTTCACCCAAATCGATAAGGCACCCTGAAAATTTTGCTGGCCAAACTCTGCCCAGCCCAGGCCCAACATGGCTTGTGGCGTGAATGGGCTATTTAGCCCCGCTTGCTC
>JBNKYV010000014.1:0-3717 GCA_050301075.1 Gammaproteobacteria bacterium | reverse complement strand
TGGGCGGCAGCATGGAAAATGCTGTTGTCGTGGATGATTACCGTATTTTGAATGATGATGGTCTTCGCTACGAAGATGAGTTTGTTAAGCACAAAGTGCTGGATGCAATCGGTGATCTTTACCTGTTGGGTCGTAGCCTGATTGGTGCGTTCTCAGGTCATAAGTCTGGTCATGCCCTTAATAATCAACTGATTAGAACGTTGATGGAGGAAGAGGATGCATGGGAGCTGGTGACGTTCGAGGGTGGTGAGCAGGCTCCGATTTCATTTGTGCAGCCTTTGGCGGCGGGGTGATTCTTCTGCGGCGGATATTAATATGTCCGTTTTGCATCAAAATTTAGACATCTGTCACACTTTTTCAGTACACTTGAAATAAAGTGCACCTTGCGTTGGGTCGCTATAACTAAGTGGATACAGTTATTACTGCTTGTTTTTTCGCTGCGAAAGTCGGTGGATGGCTTCTTTTAGCTTGGGGTCTGAGACATCATCAGCTAATTGAATCAACAAGTTAGCTGTTTCTGACGACATGCTTGCTTGGCGTTTTGGCGGTGTAGGTGTTGGTTGAGTGCTGATGGCTGTTTTAATGACAACAGATTTGATGTTCAGTGCTTTAACGATCTGCTTGCTTTGAAAACGCGCGCGACTCGCCCATGCTGGAGAGTCCGCAATGATAGTAAGCGTGCCTCCCTCAAGTTTTACTGCCACGCAGTAAAAGGAAAGAGGGTATGGCAGCAGGTGGGCCAGCTCTTGATTTATATGGTTAAGCTGAGAGCTTTGCCGGATGAGGTTGCCTAAGGACGATCCTTTTGTGGAAAGGATTTGCTTGATGGGTTTTGGTTTTTTCACTGCCAATGTCCAGGGTAATCAAAGTGTTACGTTAAGGATAGACGGATATTTGTATGGTTGGTAACGAATGAACATCATTTTACTACCAAAAAGCCCCAAGGGGCCGGCTAAAAAAATCAGTTTGCGCGCTGTAGGTGCGGTTGCTGCTGTATTGCCTGTTATTACGCTGTTGATTGGCTACGGTCTCGGCGGCAGTGGTTCTGGCTCTCAATCTGAAATGGTTACTTCGGGCTTGAAGGCTGAGCTGGAAGTTCAGCGCGAAGAGATCGCCCGCGCCAAAGAAGAGGCGCAGGAAACCCTTAATGCTATGACCATGCGCTTGGCTGAGTTGCAATCTCGTGTTGTGCGATTGGATGCATTGGGCGAGCGCCTCACAGAAATGGCTGATCTTGATAAGGGCGAATTCGATTTCGACAACCCTCCCGCAATTGGTGGTCCTGGCAATATCGAGAGCGTGGTTGGCGAGGCTGAGCTTAACGATTTTCTGATTTCATTTGATTCTTTGAATAAGCAGCTGGATGACCGTGAGCAGCAGCTTGGCGTGCTTGAGTCTCTATTAATGAGTCGTAACCTTCAGGATGAGGTATATCCTGCAGGATTCCCAGCAGAGAAGGGCTGGTTGTCATCTCACTTTGGTATCCGAAACGATCCGTTTACCGGCCGTCCTGCGCGCCATGAAGGTGTTGATATTGCTGGGAAGATGGGGTCAAACATCCTGGCCGTTGCATCGGGTGTTGTGACTTGGTCTGGTGAGCGCTATGGATATGGCAACTTGGTTGAAATCAATCACGGCAATGGTTACGTTACTCGTTATGGCCATAATAAAGAGAATATTGTGAAGGTGGGTGACGCGGTGAAGAAGGGTGAAGCCGTGGCGTTGATGGGGAGTAGTGGCCGTTCCACTGGGCCTCATGTCCACTTTGAGGTGATCCGCAACGGTCGCCCGGTTGATCCAGTTAAGTACGTACGCGCAGTACGTAAATAATCAAATAATAATAAGTTTCAGCTATCCCTGCTTCGGCAGGGATATTGCGTTAATGGGGTGTTAAAAGCGCATATCCGCGGGGTCTGTTTTCTATTTCTCCCATTTGTTTTATGATCGACTACTTATGCGCGGTGGGCGCATTTTCCAAATGATTATCTAAGGTTCAATGGTTACTAAATTATTAAGCAAAGTATTTGGCAGTCGTAATGATCGACAGGTTAAGCGCATGCAGAAAGTTGTGGCGCAAATCAATGCGCTGGAAGAGTCTATTGCTGCGCTTAGCGACGACGAGCTAAAGGCCAAAACAGAAGAGTTCAAGCAGCGCGTTGCCAACGGCGAATCGCTCGACAGCATTCTGCCAGAAGCCTTTGCGGTAGTGCGTGAAGGCGGTAAGCGTGTGATGGGAATGCGTCACTACGATGTGCAGCTGATCGGCGGCATGGTGCTGCATGATGGCAAGATTGCCGAGATGCGCACGGGTGAGGGTAAAACCCTGGTGGCGACATTGGCGGCATACCTGAATGCGCTGTCAGGCAAAGGTGTTCACGTTATTACCGTGAATGATTACCTGGCCACCCGTGACTCCGGTTGGATGGGGCAGCTGTACAACTTCCTTGGCTTGAGTGTTGGTGTCATTGTTTCCGGGCAGGATCCTGCCGAAAAGAAAGCTGCTTATGCGGCAGACATTACCTACGGTACCAATAATGAGTTTGGTTTTGACTACCTGCGCGACAACATGGCGTTTCGTGCTGACGACAAGATGCAGCGTGAGCTGAACTTTGCGGTTATCGACGAAGTTGACTCTATTTTGATCGATGAGGCGCGTACGCCTCTGATTATCTCGGGTCCGACAGATGACAACTCTGATCTGTATCAAAAGATAAATGTACTGATTCCTCAGCTTGAAAAACAAGAAGAGGAAGAAGGTCCGGGTGACTACAGCGTTGATGAGAAGGCCAAACAGGTTTACCTGACCGAGGATGGTCATCAAAAAGTTGAAGACTTGCTGACAGAGGCGGGTCTGTTGTCAGAAGGTGAAAGCCTGTATGACGCAAGCAATATCTCTTTGATGCATCATTTGAATGCAGCACTGCGTGCTCATACGCTGTATCAAAAGGATGTTGATTACATTGTCAAAAACAATGAGATCGTCATTGTTGATGAGTTTACCGGTCGTACTATGCCGGGGCGTCGTTGGTCTGAGGGGTTGCATCAAGCGGTTGAAGCCAAAGAAGGTGTTGCGATTCAGAACGAGAATCAGACTCTCGCATCTATTACGTTCCAGAACTACTTCCGCCTCTACAACAAACTGTCTGGTATGACGGGTACAGCAGATACAGAGGCGTATGAGTTCCAGGAGATTTACGGTCTAGAGGTGTTGGTGATTCCAACCAACAAGCCGATGATCCGTAACGATATGGGCGACTTGGTTTATCTGACCCAGCGTGAAAAATACAACGCGATTCTTGAAGATATTAAAGGTTGTCACGAGCGTGGCCAGCCCGTGCTGGTGGGTACCACTTCAATTGAAGTGTCGGAATATCTTTCAGGTTTTCTGAATAAGTCCAATATCAAGCACGAAGTGCTTAACGCCAAACAGCATGAGCGTGAAGCAGAGATTGTTGCGCAAGCAGGTCGTGCTGGTGCGGTAACGATTGCAACCAATATGGCTGGTCGTGGTACCGACATTGTGCTTGGTGGAAGTCTTGAGGCGGAGTTAGAAGCGCTTGGTGAGACAGCTGACGATGTGGCCAAGCAGCGTGCGCGTAATGATTGGAAAGAACGTCATGATGCTGTGTTGGCGGCGGGCGGTCTGCATATCATTGCGACAGAGCGTCATGAGTCTCGTCGTATCGATAACCAGTTGCGTGGTCGTGCGGGGCGTCA
>JBNKYV010000013.1:0-10633 GCA_050301075.1 Gammaproteobacteria bacterium | reverse complement strand
GATGACCCGCGTTAAACGCAGCGGCCATCGCTTGGGCGCGACCATTCTCATTCAGTGGAATATCAACCTGGCCTTGTATGCGCTTTTCGACATTCCAATCAGTTTCGCCATGGCGAATAAAACAGATACGGGTACTCATTTTCCAAATATACAAACATTCTGCTGTGGTTATAAAGCACTATGGCAGAAAATAACTATTGGGCAAAGCTGGTGCGCACACTTCATGTGCACACAGCCAAATATCGCACCATTATGAAACCAAATGGCGCACCATAACACTCCAAAAATATCGATTACCATTAACTTTCAATATGTTACAGCGATGGCATAGAGCTTGCTAAATCGCCTTCATCCCTATTTCAAAGAAGAGAAGGTGTTGTTCCAATGCTGGAAGGCAAACTCAATGTATTTAACTTAAAAGCGGCAAACATCAGGATTCTGCATTACACCTGGTTTGCATTCTTTATGACCTTTGTTGTGTGGCTAGGCCTTGGTCCGATGATGCCATTTATTAAAGAGGCACTTGGGCTAACAGACCAACAAGCAAAAGTTTTGCTCATTCTTAACGTGGCCATGACCATTCCTGCCCGCATCGTTGTTGGCATGTTAGTGGATAAATTTGGCCCCCGGATTATGTACAGCTCTATTTTGGTACTGGGTGGTGCAATCAGTATCGCCTTTGCCTGGGCCAACAGTTATGAGCAGTTAGCTATTTTGCGTTTTCTTTCTGGCTTTATTGGTGCGGGATTTGTCGTGGGCATTCGCATGATTGGTGAATGGTTCCCGGCAAAACAGACAGGCCTTGCCCAAGGCATCTATGGTGGCTGGGGTAACTTTGGTTCTGCTGGTGCGGCAATGACGCTCCCCTTTATCGCGGTAAACTTTGGTGAAGCCGGTGATGGCTGGCGTATTGCCCTAACCGTTGCGAGCGTTGCAGCGATTGCATACGGTGTTATTTACTTTTTTATTGTTAGTAATACACCTAAAGGCTCTACCTACTTCAAGCCGAAAAAAATGGGCGCGATGGAAGTCACGAGTAAAGGTGATTTGTATCTATACATTCTGATGAACATTCCTTTATTTCTGGCACTCGGTATTTTGAGCTGGAAACTCTCTCCTGCACAGATGAACCTGATTGATCAAACAACAACATATTTGATCTATGCAATTCTGGCAGGCATCTACTTGGTACAAGTGTGGAAGATCTGGCATGTAAACAGCCACATCCTGCAAAAACCTGTACCGGAGATGCAACGCTACAAATTTAAACAAGTTGCCATTCTTGATTGGGCCTACTTTGTGACCTTCGGTACTGAACTGGCGGTTGTTTCTATGCTGGCGATGTTCTATGTAGAGTGGTTTGATATTCCTAAAGTAACAGCGGCTCTATTGGCCGGTATCTATCCGTTTATCAACCTGGTTGCACGCCCAGGTGGCGGCTGGATAAGCGACATCATTGGTCGTAAGCGTACGCTGATTATCGTATTTGCGGGCATCACTGCTGCCTTCCTGTTTCTGGGCATGGTTGATCAAACGTGGCCTGTGTGGTTAGTGGTTGCAGTAACCATCGTTGCAGGCATTTTCTCCAAAGCAGGCTCAGGTGCAGTGTATGCGATGGTGCCATTAATCCAGCGTCGTATGACAGGTCAGATTGCTGGCATGGCAGGTGCGTTTGGTAATGTTGGCGCGGTAACCTTTTTAACGGCCAACTCTCTTGTGAGTTACGATCAGTTTTTCCTCTTGATCGGCATCGTTGCTGCAGTTGTGTTTGTGCTGATTATGTTCTTCCTTGAAGAGCCTGAAGGTCAAATTGCGGAAACACTGCCAGACGGCACTGTGCAAATGATTGATGTTAAATAATCATAAGCTCACAACGTAGGTCGAAGTGCAAATCGAAATGGGTTATGGGGAATTTTCTCCGTAACCCATTTATCATTTCCACCCTTAAGCTAATATTACTTGTATGAGTTCAACACTCTCCATCCTGGCTGGTCAATACAGCGAAAAAGGCATTAAGGAATCCAATGAGGATGCCTGCGGCATTCATATCCCCAAAGGTTCTGCACTCACCAATAAGGGAATTGCCATAGTTATTGCTGATGGCGTTAGCAGTTCAGAAGCCGGACGCGAGGCCTCCGAAAGTTGCGTACAAGGTTTCTTAAGTGACTACTACAGCACATCAGACTCATGGACGGTAAAGACCTCAGGCCAGAAAGTATTGGGGGCACTTAACCGCTGGCTATACGGCCGCGGACAGAGCATTTACGGATCAGGCCAGGGGATGCTAACAACGCTCAGCGCCGTTGTTTTAAAATCTGCTACGGCACATCTTTTCCATGTAGGCGATACACGCATCTATCGCCTGCGCGACACTGAGCTTGAGTGCTTAACACGTGACCACCAAACCTGGGCCAGCAGTGAAAAGGCATTCCTCAACAGGGCAATGGGGGCTGATATTACCGTTGATATCGACTACCGTAGCGTTCCCGTAGAAACGGGTGATGTATTTATTCTAACGACAGATGGTGTGCATGAATTTGTTAGCACGGCAAAACTGATCAAACTCTACCAACAAAACATTGATCATCCTGAACGCATTGCACGTAACATAGTTACCTGTGCGTTAGAGAATGGCAGTCATGACAACGTAACATGCCAGATCGTGCGCATCGATAATCTGCCTAACCAAAACGAAGAGGAGTTTTATAAACAACTGACGGAACTCCCATTCCCCCCGCCTCTCGAAACCGGCAACATTATCGATGGTTATAAAATTATGCGCGAACTGCATGCCAGTAATCGCACGCAGGTCTACTTGGCGCTTGACACCGAAACAGAACAAAAAGTCATTCTCAAAACCCCCTCAGTCAATTTTGAAGATGACCCGAGCTATATTGATGGCTTTTTGCAAGAAGAGTGGGTTGGCCGCCGCATTAACAATCTACACGTATTAAAAGTATTAGAGCCATCACGACGCAGACGCTTTTTATATTACGTGACCGAACATATAGAGGGACAAACACTTGAACAATGGATACACGACAATCCCAATCCCGATATATCGATCGTTCGCCCCCTAATAAAGCAGATAGTCGCTGGTGTGCGTGCATTTCAACGCCAGGAGATGATTCATCAGGATCTCAAACCTGCCAACATTATGATCGACAAACAGGGTACCGTTAAGATCATTGATTTTGGATCAACCAAAATTGCCGGCATTCAAGAGATCGACAGTCCGATTGAGCATGGCGCACTACTTGGTACATATGACTACGCTGCCCCCGAATACTTCCAAGGCTACCCAGGCACGTTCAGCTCGGACCTCTATTCAATTGGCGCCATCGCCTATGAAATGCTAACAGGGAAGCTCCCATACGGAGGCCCTTTATCTGCCCGGGCAATAAAACGTGTGCGTTATATACATGCCAACCAGATTAATCCTGAAGTGCCAGCATGGGTAGATGGCGCATTAGAGAAAGCCCTACAACTTAACCCTCGGCAGCGTTATGGCGCGCTATCTGAGTTTGTCGCAGACCTTTCTAAACCAAACCCGGCCTTAATAAAACAACACAAGCCTCTTTTAGAGAAAAATCCAATCGGGTTCTGGAAAACAGTGGCAGCCTTACTATTTATCAGTAATTTGATACTCATCTATTTGTACCTAAATACCTAACGATAAAATTAGCCAAATAGAGTTAGTTCGTACACATACAATTGAGATAAATTCAGCTTCTAGAAACTATGCACGTTCTGGGTTTTCGAAATCCAATATTTCTTGCTTCGCATAAGAGCGCTGACAATCGGCGGCGGATGCCTTTACTAGTGATTTTTTGAGTGCTGCATCTGCCGCTAGCCACTCCTCCCTCAGCTCATCACTAATTCTAAGCTGTTTAATTGACTCCGATAGCAGCTCTTGCCTGAGTGCAAACAACTCTTCTGTAATCACCATGTGCTGGTGCGCCACCTTGGGTGTTTTGCCGGCGTATAGATTAGGCCCGCCCATCAGAAAGCTCATGAAAGCGGTTTGTTGCTCTTCTAATACCTGTTGGGGCTTGTCTGTGAAGAATTTGCTCAACCATGGGTGAGCATAGGCTTTGTCGTAAAATATTTTGTGTACACGCTCTAAGGTGGGCTTGCCGCCCAAACGCTGGTATAGGGTTTTATCGATCGCCATTCCAACCTCACAAACTGGCAAATGTAGGCTGGGATCATCCACACCGCAAAAGATGTATATGATCCACTCTTTATATAACGGCCAACACACCCTGGATAATTAAAAAATGGCGTAATTTATTTACAATATCCATTCAATTAAAATGGATATTGATTCACGAATAATACCAACCTAAATTCAAATAACATGAACCTCTCATCTAGAACAATATAAAGTCGTTGAATAAACAACAGAGATTCACTAATAGCTTCCAACCCGGATATAGACGAACAAACTGACCACACTTTTATCTTCTTCAGTAAGAGGGCAGTTGCAATCCCCTTTCTTTACGATAAGCCACTCTCTAGGTTATTCAGATACAAAATCGGATATGGCATCATAAAGCTCGCGAGATAGAAAAAAATCATTATGACCAACATTTTCAATTTCTTTGATCACTTTTTTACCTCGTATTTTTTCAAAAATGCCCTTGGAATGACTGAAAGGAATAATCTCATCCCCTTTAGAGGCAAGAACCAGCACATCCGAGCGAATAGTTAGTGCGCTAATGCCCAAATCAAAAGGATGCTTGAAAATAAAACTAGGAACCATTCTAAAGAATATTGTGTCTGCAATTCGCTCTATACTATAAAGAGGTGCGATAAGTACCAACTTATCTACCTGACGCTGAGTGGCGAGATAACCTGCCACAGCAGAACCTAAACTATTCCCAATAACAACAATTTCTTTGTCTGGATATTTACTAACGACAGAGTCAAATACATTAACTGCATCTGCATATAAGTTTTTTTCGCTGGGTTCACCCTCGCTTAAGCCGTATCCCCGGTAATTATAGGAGTAAGAGAACGAACCGTTTAATTCGGAAAATACTGGCTGCAACAAAGCGACATCTTCGGCGTTACCACCAAAATAGACAAAAACGATGTTAGATTTGGGGGAGTGCCCCTCAATTTTCCAACCCTGCAGGAAACAACCATCAGAGTTTAGTCTTTCAGAAAACGGCTCTAACTGGTCGTATAATAAATAATTTGGCTTCGCTTTTACGAATATCAACCAATCTTGCGAAATATACAAAAAACACAGAAATACGAAATAAACAGTTAAAACAAGTGCAAAAAACTTTAAGAACATACGACGGCTAATTATTTACAACTTATACCTGAAAGATCGGTGTCTGGAGAATCTACCTTTACAATACAAACACAGATACCTGTCTCAACCAGACCAAGCATGGCATAATCGCCTTCGGTAATACCAGATATTTCCAGCTGAGGTACTGTTACCTCTACAACTTTTCCTTGAATACTTCCATTTGAATTTTCAATACTTCCAGTAACAATGACGGGACCTGGAAAACTATTAGCCAAGGACGGCGATTTTTTTAACCCAAAAAATCCTCCCCCCTCTTTTTTGATACTTTTTATCTTAACAACAATTTTATCTTCAATAGTTCGATCTGCAGGCCATTCCCACTTGAGCTTAACATCAGCTGACATTGCACACCCCCCAGAAAACATTAACGAAAGAAAAACAATACAAGATAAAGCAGCGCGGTCAAAAAAATTATTCAACAAGGAGATCATATTTATCCCCTCCTTTAGGGGCAGCCCCCACAAAGCCACTATATCTCATTGCTGTTGTTGCATACTTGGTCTTAAGCTGACTATAAAGGTTATCAGGCGTATCCAATCCTGGAATACCTGATCTTACAATATTGGCAGCTAAAAATGCCTCTGACGCATGAGAGGAACAATTACCTCCTAGCAAATTAAAAGCCCCCGGCTTTAACTTCAACTCATTCCAGTATTTGACAAATAATTCGGCTTGAATATCAGTCACGTCAAAAAGAAGAACCGTTGAACGCACATCGTATTTTTTTGCTAGTTTAATATCCACATACATTGGCCTAATTTTTTTAAACTCCCGATAGTGTGCAACCATCCCCTTCATATTAATACCCGCACTATTGGAAGAGGCTGACGGCCCATCCCGCCAAGAAGTAAATGAGCTACCAAATAGCAAACCACTTGAACCACTGGAAGCGTCACCGCCTCCACCAAAGAAGCCCACAGGTCCGCCATTCGGTAAAATGCAGTCTGCATGCTGCTCCATTACGCCTGGCCTATGCCCATCGTTATGCTTCCCTCTGACAATCAGCCCTACTGTTTTTGCGCTCACTGAAATAGATCTTGCCATGTTTTTCTCTTAAATCCCGTATACCAGAATTTGTAGACTATTTACTCTGAAAAATAAGCATACTACGGTCAAATACTACCTCATATATTGCAATTACGGGACATTGAGAATCAAGAGAAAATTGGAAAGAGTGGAAATTATCAATACACCCTTCTTTATCTGGGAATCAAAGATACACTGTGAAGTGTACTATTTAATCAAAGGCATAGGTTTGCTAATGGCATATCCCTGTACGTAATCGACACCAATATCCCTTAGCAGATCGATCGTACTTGTTTTTTCCACGCACTCAGCAATGATGTGTTTTCCCATGAAGTGACCAATTTCGGTTACTGACTTAACCACTGCCATGTCACTAGGATTTTTTTCTATCTCACGCACAAACGAGCCATCTATTTTAATAAAATCGACTGGCAGGTTTTTCAGATATGAGTAGGACGACATACCCGTACCAAAATCATCCAGAGAAAACAGGCAACCAAGTGACTTCACTTCGCTAATGAATGTGGCAGCATTTGATAGATTATCGATACCTGCTGTTTCGGTCACCTCAAAGCAGATTTGCGAAAGTGGAATATTGATTCGTTCCAGCTGTTCAATCACAAACGGAATAAACGAGTCATCATTAATCGAAAGCCCGGATAAATTAATAGCGACACCACCGATCTCTTCGAGCTTTTCTGTATTCTGATTGATGTAATTAAATACATTCTTGATGACCCAGCGATCAATCTCGGGCATTCGACGGTAACGCTCTGCTGCCAGTATAAAATGCTCTGGCGAGGTCAACTGGCCTTTTCCGTCAGTCACACCGAGCAATATCTCTGCATGAGGTGATAAGCCGTCATCACCAATTGGCACAATGGGTTGATAGCGTAGTTGCAGTGTATTGTTCTGCAGGCTAGAGTCTATTTTAGCACCCCACCCTCTTATCGCTTCTTCTTTGGCCAGGTCGTCACCTTCGGTATCAATGACCTGCACATGATTAATGCCCTTGCTCTTCGCCAGTCTGCACGCAGCTTCTGCCGTTTGGATGAGGCGACCAATTTCATAACGTTGCAGATCCACGGGCACAATACCGGCACAGAAGGTAATTGCGTTGTTGCTACCTTCATAGGTAAAACGATAATCCGCAATAGCTCGGCGCGCCTCATCAGTGAGTGCGATTGCCTCCTGCTTGGTGCTATCTGTGAGCAAAACAATAAACTGATTGCCCCCAACCCTTGCCAGCAGGCCTTTATCCCTAATCACGTTAGAAAACATATTGCCGATATCAACCAGCACTTTGTCGCCAGCATCAAAACCGAACGTGGAGTTAATGACATCAAAATAGTCGAGATCAAAGAAACATAACACCTGATTGATATCGTGACTCTTACCAACAAGACTTAGCTTGAGCTGTTTCTGGAACTCCCGCCTGTTCATTAAGCCTGTTAGCTGATCATGCGTTGTTTCATGCAGTAGTTGGCTATGCATTTTTTGCAGCATGGAGTATTGGGCTCTATCCAATGCTGGCTCTTCTGCGTTATCTAATACAATGGCAGCACCGGATTTAAGTTGAAAGGCAAGCTCATCTACGCCTATCGCCCCTTCCATTAGGCCTCGCAGGTTTACAAACACATATTTGTCGTAGTTGTCTGATACCCACGTCAGCCTTAACCGTTCCGATTCAGAAGAGTCTGCATTGAACAGTAACCAACTACCAATTTTCAGGCGTCTTATGCGTTTTCGCCATTCGCGCAGTTCATCACTATCGTGAAGATAATCTGAAGATTCGTGTGAAATTTTAGTCGAAAGTTTTATCTCTGGTAGCTCATCTTCTTCTTTGCAGAGCTGAACAACATCATTAAGATTTTCGGAATAGGCTTTATCTTGTGTTCTGACAAGGGCATCGACTTTCGCGAGCAGCATTCCCACCAGGTTTTCATCCATTCCAGGCTGTTCAGCCACCTGCTTAAGCAGATTTTCGATTGTGTCTTTAACTGTATGGCCGATTACATCGCGCTTTTCATCGTTATACAGTTCTAACTGGGCTAAATGATTAATGAACTTTCGAGCGATGTGCTTACGATCAAATAACACACTATCGTCTTTGATTGCCTCTTTCAGCAGTGGCAGCTCCACTTCACCCAGCCAATCTTTGGTGCCATTGGTGATAAGCCCATCATCGAACATAGACTGGTAGATGGAGCCCGTCGTTTCCATAATCGATTCTTCGCGCCCACCGACGGCTCTATCTATCGCATTGCTTTGCAGCTCTTCTAGCAGCTTTAACGTGATGGACTCAAGATGCGCGGGATCTCTCTTGGCGAGTTTAACAACAGGACTATCCCCTTTAACCAGATCAGAGAGTCGCCCGATCAGCTCTTCAGTTTCATATTTAGGCAACGAATCCAACCGGTCATAATCAAGATCGCCTAACTGTTGACGGTGATTGTGCCTAATGGCCTGTAGGCTTGAAATAAGGTCATAGAGGTTTTCTGCATCCGCTTCAGATTCCAGCTGTACTGAGAGGCCAGTATCTTTCTGCTTTCTAGAACGAGGTCTGCCTGTGTCCTCACTCTTCTTAATCTCGTAGTGCACTTCACTCATAACACCTTGGTGTACAAGATAGTTATTCACGTCTTCATAGAGCGAGCCTAAGCTCTCTTTGAGCACATCACGAAATATTTTGCAGCTTGCCAAATAGGCAGATTTCCCCAGATTCAGCATTTTAATTGCATCTTGGAACGCCTTTGAAAATGCAGCGGGACCAATTGGATTGTTATCTTGCCCAATGGTGATGCCATATAACAATGAAAAACGTTTTTCGATTGCTGCCAGCTCATCATGATAAAAAGATTCTGATTTACTGGTGATATCTGATCGTGCAATCCAATCATCAATAGCATCATCTTCGACCAGTGTTAAGGCGCTAGCGGAGATATCCTCATCTTCATCAGTTTGCTCGGAAAGGGGCTCAGGATCAGAGAAGATTATTTGATGCATGCCATCAATAAAGCCTTTACGAAAGGGCATGCGTTTACGCTTAAATGCCTCAATCGCTTCAAAGTAGGCGTTTTGGTCAGATATATTTTGCGACTTGTCTGCCAATTCAAGCAGAATTTTGGATTGTCTTAAAAGATAGGTATCAATCAAAAAGTGCAATGGGTTAAGCGCTTTGTTGCGAATGTTCTCAAGTATGACCTGCCTGGAACCCGGGCTTGCGCTACTGGTGGTTACTTCACGTTTTACCTCATTACGCGCCTGATACCATTTAGAATATTTTAAGGTTGCCTGAAGAAAGGTCTCGTTAGGCTCGGTAAACGACACCCCAAGGCTGCCCAGATCAGAGCGCACTACACGCGCTTTAAAATGTAATTTTTTGGGCTCTTTTAGGGGGAGTACAAAATAGATATCAATGATGTCATCAATACTTGGGGTAATACCATTACCAAATGCTGATTGGTCTGCATAAGTTAAAAACATCCCACCAAGGCAAAAATCTTTTACCTCAATTGCACGGCACTTTTTGTACGCATCACAACACTTCCCTTTCAGGTTGACCACATAACGCCTGTACATGCGTTTATTAGCGCTATTTGGTGTGTTGCGTGCGGGCGATTGTTCTCCGGCCATAGTCTTATTATTGGACGCATTAACCCCTTATTGTATAGAGCACGCGAGCTCTCCCCCACGGAGGCAAATATGCACCTCACCATATTAATTAACGGCCCTTATCTTAAATTTACAACGATTTGGCCAAAATTATTTATTTTTGTGATATTTCACCCAAAATACCCAGGGGTACTCTAAAATCATAAATAAAAACGGCTGCTTGCTACTGCAAACAACCGTTTATGAATAGAGGTTTATATGTGTTCACCCTATCAGGCAAACACGATGCAAATTTAGGCGACCATACCTGATGCAAGTTGACCAACATCAGAGGACATTTCGTGCAGGTCCTGCAACGCTTTTTCTACATTCTCTTGCTCTAGCCCTAATTCGCTAGTATCCAACAACGCTTGAGAGTAATTCACTTCGCCATCGCTGTTATGCACGCCTTCATTCAACAGAAAATCGGCGAGATAGACCAGTTTGGCGTAACTTGAGTGCTTGCCACCATAGTCTGGAAAATGGTGCTCACCTGCTGCGGCGATAACCTCTTCAGGCATGTCCCACGCTCTTAGCAAACACAGACCGACCATGTCGTGGCTGATGCCCAGGCATTGGAATTCTAGCTCTCTTAGATCACGATTTTGACAACGCTCAATAAGATGA
>JBNKYV010000012.1:0-20596 GCA_050301075.1 Gammaproteobacteria bacterium | reverse complement strand
ATGACGGCCGAAAATGCGCAGAATGCATTTGAATCTGCCTTTGGTTTTGTTCCAAATACTTCCATTGAGCCAGCTGATGCACGAAACCCCGGGGCTAATGCAAGCAGCGCAAGTAAGTTAAGCGGTTTGCGTGCAGCTACGTTTAGCCAACTTACTTTTGATCTTGGACTACAAGCTAACCAGCAGTTTGCACTGTTTCAGGCGTTAGCGCGTGATTTGTCTGACGGTGTATTGGACGGGGTGGATGCCAGCGGTATTGTAACGGTCGCTGGTACAGTAACGGATTTGCCAACGGATATTCAAAATCGTTTTGCGCATGCCTTGATGAACTTTAGAGCTGGCGGTAACGATGCCACTGGCTTGAAGAGTGACCAAATCGGTATTGTGCCTTTCGCCAAGAAAACCTCTACTGCAAGCTATCAAGTGGAGTATGTTGCCACTTCTATGGGGATGTATGACGCCATTAATGGCTTAACAAAATTTACCCTAAAAATCAGTGATCATGTGGGTGTGCCGCAAACAGGGCTGGACGTTTCATTAATGCCTATGATGCATATGGCTGATCGTAACCACAGCACTCCTTTTGAAGGTTGTGCAGAATCAGCAGCGGCGGGCGAATACGATTGTAGTGTCTATTATTTAATGCCGTCTGTGATGATGAATGGCATGTCCATGGGGTATTGGGATTTACAGGTGATGATTGGTGGTCAAGTAGGGGAGGCGGCACACTTCTATCCTACTGTTGGTATGGCAATGGGGGATACTGTGCAGGTTCGTCTGAAAGGACAGAACGACACAATCGCAAGCAGCATGGGTGGTGATGCTGAAGCGCGTACCTACTTTCTCTTTAAAAATAGTTTAGGTGGTATGGGGGATAACCGTAGTTTCGATCTATATCTTGTCGCTAAAGAGAGCATGATGAGTTTTCCTGCAGTTTATGCGGGGGCGACGTTGAATCAGGGCGATATCACCAACGAGCTATCTGTAACGACTTTGTCGATTGACGTTTCATCAGACGCCACTACCTGGATATCGGCGCTAGATCAAGGGAACGGCCATTGGGTTGCAGATGGTATTACAGGGCTTAGTGATGGTATAGAAAGCACTCTATATGTACGAGTAATTGTTGAAGGTGAACAGAAAACAACCGATGGTCTTGCACTAAATTCTGAGGATGTTTCATCTGATTTAAATAATCACTACGCCAAGTTCAAGGTAACGCCCGGCGCAGGCATGAATATGTCTATGTAACTTCGTGGTGTATAGCATGAAGTTACGCATAAATTCTTTAGCCCTCCTTGTAGGGGCTATCTTCGCATCGAGCAGTACGGTAAATGCTGCATCATGTTGCGGTGGTGGCGCCTCTTCTTCGTTGATCATGCCTAAATCTGCTAAGGCGATGGTTGATATTAGTTTGGCGGCAGAGCACTACGATGGGTTTTGGAATAAGCAAGGGGACTACGTACCGGATCCTCCAGGATCGCGCTTAAGTCAGTATCGACTTAATCTGGGGTACGGTAAACGCTTAGCCTCTCGCTGGCAGGGAAGCATCTCTATGCCCTATGTGTGGAATGACAATCAGTATAGCGGCCTTCAATCTAGTAGTCGTGGTCTTGGGGATATGTCCCTGGGGCTATGGTACGAAACTTTTGATGAAGTGACCTGTGTTTGGAAGGTTAAAACGTTACAGGATTTAAAGCCTGCGGTATATCTAGGCACCTCTTTAACAGTGCCAACGGGTGTTTCACCCTATGATGATGTAGCGAATAATTTTGATATTACCGGCAGAGGTTTTTATCGTTTAGATGCAAATCTGTTGGTTGAAAAAACCATTTACCCTTTTAGTGCTTCTTTTCAGTTTTCTTATGGCCAATATTTGCAACGTAGTGTAAATCGTGAATACGGGAAATATGTAGAGCCTTATAGAAAGCAATTGGGCGATCGTTTATCTATGTCCGCTTCGTTGGGGTATACGCAATTTTTAGAATCCATGAGTACGATTACCTATACATCCTCTTATTCATATTTGCAGGAAGATGAAGGTGAAATAAATGGAGTGACGGATCTGACGAGTGGGTTGGAAAAACGTGCATATGCAGCAAGTATTGCGTACGCCACGATGGATAGTGACTGGGTGTTTAAGGCTAGTTGGAGCCCTGCGAAAAATAGATCTGGCTGGGGTGAAAACTTCCCGGTAACAGAAGTTGTAACCCTGGGAGTGTCTCATGTCTTACGTTAAGTTGTTACTGGTTAGCTGTCTGTTAGTGATCGCCGGGTGTCAGGAGATAACAGATGATTTAAGTCCCTCTAACACTGACGAGCGCCCAGCGATTGTGGCAGGTTCAACGGGATCAAGTGTAGGGCAGTTGTCATCAGATTTTACGGCAAACGATACGTTAAGTGTTTCGCATGCACTGAGTAACGAACTCATTACCGCGAACGGTGTTGTCCTTTATTTCACTATGTGGTGTCCCATATGCGATAGCCACATGGAGCACATTCGCTCTAATCTGGTTGCTGATTTTCCTAATGTCACATTTTGGATTGTGGATTACGTAACGGGATCAATCAGTGCTTCACGCGCCTCACAGCTTGCCAATGGTTACGCCAGTTTTACGGTGTTGGTGGATGCCGATCTTGCGCTATTCAACACGTTTAATGGCAGCATGGGGGCAACGGTAGTCATTGATCGCAATGGTGTTGTGCAACTCAATGAAGATTATAAAGATGGTTCCAAGGTCAGAGCAGTGTTGGAGAGCTTGCTATGAGGCAGGTTTTACAACTGATCTTATTACTTTTAGCGGTGCCTGTTTGCGCGAATGCTGATTCCTATCAGGATCTCAATATTGAGCGCTTCAATAAGAATGTGGGCGCACCGAATTTTTCCTTGGAAGACCTGCAAGGTAATAGTATTCATCTAAGCGAATACGAAGGTAAGGTTGTGCTACTTAATTTCTGGGCGACGTGGTGTATGCCATGTCGTCAAGAGATGCCGGGGCTAGAATCACTATGGCAGCGCTATAAAGATAAAGGATTGGTTGTTATTGGGGTTTCAAATGATGATGCGGATAAGCATGAACGCGTCGCCAATTTTGTGAAGAAGGTGGGGCTGAGTTTTCCTATTGCTCTAGATGCAGAGAGTAACGTTAGCCATCTGTACGAAGTGTCTGGCATCCCCGCGAGTTATTTGATTGATCGAAAGGGCGTTGCTATTGCGCGAATTCTGGGTGAGCGGGATTGGGGCGGACGTGAGGCGAGTGCTGTTATCGAAGATTTGTTGTCTCCCTAAAATCCTTTTCTAGGATTTTCCTTCCAGAATATTTAGTTTAATATTCTCATTAAGTCTTAATGTTCCTGGGGAGGAATCAAGCAGTGGCATTTCAGAAGTTTATGATGATTTTTGTCTTTGGTGGTATTTGCCTGATGATGATGTTGCTAACGGTTATCAACTGGTTCATCTAATTTCTTAAAGACAGGTTGTACATGTGGCCCTACCGAGCTGACGGGGTCTTGGTGGATTACTACATCAGCAGCGGGCAGGGCTTTTCTAATTTTATCTTCGACTTCATCGGCGATGTCGTGTGCCTCTTTGAGGGGGAGAGTGTCATCCAGCTCCAGGTGCATTTGAACAAACTCTGTTCTGCCTGATAGACGTGTGCGCAAGTCATGCATGCCAAGTACCTTTGGATGAGACTTGGCGATCTCAATTATCTTCTTACGCTTTTCATCCGGTAATTCATGGTCCAACAGTTCATGGAAGGCATCTTTGCCAATGTTCCATGCACTATAAAGGATGTATACCGCAATTGCTAAGGCAAACAGTGGGTCAACGCCGAGCCATCCTACTTGACTCAGTACGAGCGCTGCGATGATTGCGATATTAGTCAGAAGGTCGGTCTTGTAGTGTAGCGAGTCTGCCTTTATGGCTGCAGAGTGGGTGCGGCTTACAACATAATGCTGGAACAAGACGAGTGCGCTGGTGGCAACGATGGCGAAGATCATTACTGCCAAGCCTATGGTGAGTTCCTCTATTGGCTTGGGGTGAAGCAGGCGCTCTATTGATTCAAAGATTAGGAATACACCAGAGCCTGCAATGAACGTGGCTTGCGCTAAACCGGCTACTGATTCCGCTTTGCCATGACCAAAACGATGCTCTTTATCCGGTGGGGCAAGTGCGTAGTGCACGGCTAATAAGTTGAGAAGCGAGGCGCCAATATCCATCAATGAATCGATGAGTGATGCAAGCACGCTGACTGAACTCGTGTACCAGTAAGCGGCGAGTTTGGCGAAGATCAGTATGGATGCCACCA
Organism: Gammaproteobacteria bacterium; assembly: GCA_050301075.1. GTDB lineage: Bacteria > Pseudomonadota > Gammaproteobacteria > Tenderiales > Tenderiaceae > JBNKYV01. The sequence continues at coordinate 16,286 of JBNKYV010000012.1, read as the reverse complement.
GCACAGAAGCGTATGTCGCTAATTTGAGCAGGCGTTCTTGTTCTGATTTGGGTAACTGCTGCGTCATTACCTTGTGATTTTATTTCAGGTGTAAGTTAACTCTAGCACACACTTTGCGGTTATTGGGGTAAGAGCGGGGCTAGCGAATGTCTGGGGTAAAAAAAAGGGTGTTTTTAAAAACACCCTTGGGTTTATAGGTACAAGATACTAGTGAGGAGATTGTTATTGTTATGAAAAGCTATTGGTTAGTAACTTCTTTGAACAACTACATCGCGAATGGCTACACCAATGACAATTGTTAATACAACAACACCCGCGAGAAATTCCATTTGCTTGCTCTCCAAAGCTTGTTACTAATTCCGTTTATTCTTGCCCTATCGGTTTCGATAAAACCGATGATGATGAAAAGCATTACAGCAAACAGGGATTTTAATGTCAATACATTTTGTATTGAAATATGACGTCAAACGGCGACACAAATGCCGCCGTTTTAACATTATGAATCACAAGGACTTTTATGCTTTTCCTTGTAGTTGGAGAAGGATGGATTCGTTCTCCAGAGTAGAGGTATCTTGAGTGATTTCTTCGCCTTTTGCGATGGTGCGTAGCAGGCGACGCATGATCTTGCCGGAACGCGTTTTTGGCAAGTTATCCGCGTAGCGGATGTCGTCCGGTTTGGCGATCGGTCCGATCTGTTCGCCAACCCATGCGCGCAACTCTTGAGTGAGTGCTTCATCAATGCCACCTTCTGGGCGGTCACCTTTCAACACAACATAAGCGAAGATCGCTTCACCTTTTATATCATCCGGGCGGCCGACAACGGCAGCTTCAGCAACACGCGGATGTGCTACCAGTGCAGATTCAACCTCCATGGTGCCCAAGCGGTGACCTGATACGTTCAATACGTCATCAATGCGACCCATGATCCAGAAGTAACCGTCTGCATCGCGGCGCGCGCTGTCACCCGCTAGATAGTATTTACCATCGAATTTAGGCCAGTAGGTGTTTACGTAGCGCTCGTCATCACCCCAAACGGTGCGTAACATGGAAGGCCATGGCTTTTTGATTACCAGATAACCACCTTTGTTAGGTTCGGTGATGCTGTTGCCATTTTCATCGACAACATCGGCCAGGATACCGGGAAGTGGGCGAGTGCATGAGCCGGGTTTGGTTGCCATAGCGCCTGGAATAGGGGCGATCATGTTGGCGCCAGTTTCGGTTTGCCACCAGGTATCTACAATAGGGCAACGGCCACCGCCGATGACTTCGTTGTACCAGATCCATGCTTCAGGGTTGATAGGTTCGCCCACAGTGCCTAACAAACGCAGATTAGACAGATCGTATTGACCTGGAATTTCATCGCCACCTTTCATCAAAGCGCGGATGGCAGTTGGCGCGGTGTAGAAAGTTGTTACCTTGTGACGTTCACAGATATCCCAGAAACGGCCTGTGTCTGGCACCGTGGGGGCGCCTTCATAGATCAAAGCGGTTGTACCCACCGCCAGCGGGCCGTAGGCAACATAGGTATGCCCCGTGATCCAGCCTACGTCGGCAGTACACCAGTAGATATCATCTTCACGAATATCGAACACCCATTTCATGGTGGTGATGGCGCCAAGCAGGTAGCCCGCGCTGGAGTGTTGGATGCCTTTGGGTTTTCCGGTTGAGCCGGATGTGTATAGCAGGAACAGCGGGTGTTCTGCCTCGACCCATTCCGGCTTACATTGATCTTCCATGCCTTGAACGGCGTCGTGCCACCAAATATCGCGGCCTTCTGTGAAAGCAACTTCGTGGCCGGTGCGTTGGAATACAATTACTTTATCAATGCTGGCGCAGCCGTTTTCCAGTGCTTTGTCGGCTGCTTGCTTCAGCTCTACGACTTTGCCGCCACGGTTGCCACCGTCTGCGGTAATCAGCATTTTCGCGCCTGCATCTTCGATGCGATCTTTCAGGGACTCGGCTGAGAAACCACCGAACACCACCGAGTGAATAGCGCCAATACGCGCGCAGGCTTGCATGGCAATGACCGCTTCGGGCGTCATGGGCATGTAGATAACGACACGGTCGCCTTTTTGAATGCCCTGCGCTTTCAAGGCATTGGCAAAGCGGCAGACATCGGCATGCAGCCCTTTGTATGTAATGTGTTGAATATCGCCTTTTTCGCCTTCGAAAACGATGGCGGTGTGATCGCCTTTGGTCGCCAAGTGGCGATCCAGGCAGTTGTAGGAGACGTTGACCAATCCGTCATTGAACCACTGAAAGTGGGGGGCATTGCCTTCATCCAAAACATTGGTAAAAGGCTTGTGCCAATCGATCTCGTCCTGTGCCAGTTTGGCCCAAAAGCCCTCGTAGTCTTCTTCCGCCTGGCGGCGCATTGCATCCAGGGTTTCTGCGCTATTTAGCTTGGCTTGGGATTTAAATGTCTCTGATGGTTCAAACAAACGATCTTCGTGCAGGATAGAGTCGATATTTTCGACGCTCATGTGGCCTCCCTTTGGCTTGATATCCTATATCTCTTTATTCTTAATACTGCGCTCTAAGGCGCTGCACTGAGCCTGTTGCCGCTCAATAGGTGCCCTAATATAGCAAGGTGTGGTGTGCTTCGCACATTCTGTGGAGAGTTTGTTTATTAGTCCTAGCCTATTTACGCTCTCTTCGTTGTATAATGCACTCTAATGGAACAACGCCTGCTGCCGATAGAAACTGTGAAACTGTATCTTTGAGGCTGGAGTATTGTTTCTAACGTGCGGGTTTAGGTTTTGAAGAGTGCCAGGAAGGGCGCTCAAATAGGTAGGTTCGGGAGAAGATATTGAAACGCGGTTGTAAATTAGTCGTGAGAAGCGTCAACGTGGATGGTCGTAAATTCCGCCCAAGTGACTGGATTGAACGTATCTCTGCCCATTTGGCGACATTTGGTCCCGATCACCGCCTACATTATTGCGAAGATGTTCAGCCGCGCATGGTGGATGGTGAAAAATGTCTGGTGATTAATTATTCGCTGGAAGAGAAAAATCCGTCAGCCTACGAGTACATCATGAAGTTTGTTGAGGCGAATCGTCTTGAGATGAATGAAGTGTGTGAAACACTCATCGAAGATATGGAGCCGGGCGCGAAAGCTAGCTAAACGCGCCGGACTATCAGAACTTATAAAGAAAAGGGGGCTTTAGCCCCCTTTTTGTCTTTCCCGGATCTCGTCCAACGTTTTGCAGTCAATGCACAGATTGGCTGTTGGGCGTGCTTCCAAACGGCGGATACCGATCTCAACGCCGCAACTTTCACAGAAACCGTAGTCACCGCTGTCCAAAATCCCAATGGATTCTTCGATCTTTTTGATCAGTTTGCGCTCGCGGTCGCGGGTACGCAGTTCCATGGTGAAATCAGATTCTTGGCTGGCACGGTCATTGGGATCTGGGAAGTTGGCCGCTTCATCCTGCATGTGTTGCACGGTGCGATCAACCTCTTCCATCAGCGCGTGTTTCCAGGAGGTCAGCAATTTGCGAAAGTGAGCAATCTGGTCGCTGCTCATGTACTCTTCGCCTTTTTTCGGCTGGTAAGGCTCAAAGTTGCCGAAACCTTGCAGCAGTGATTCTGCGCGTGCTTTAGCTTCTTCTGCGCTCATCTTAGTTGGAGCCGCTGTCTTGGCTGGTGCTGCCTTTTTCTTAACCGCAGCTGCCTTTTTCTTAGGCGCGGCTTTTTTGGTTACAGCCTTTTTCTTCGTCGCAGCCTTCTTCTTTGGGGCTGCCTTCGAAGCAGTTTTTTCTGGGGACATTCCCTTCTCCTAACTCTTAGGGCGTAATAAAGAGTCGAATATATACTAGAATTTGCCAAGCGAGGCAAGGATTTGGTCTATATTCTTAACTCATTCCTAATGTTAAAAAGACACAAAGATTCAACGGGTTAATGTTCCTTTATCGGTGGTACAATGCAGCACTTTAATTTTATGTGTTTAGCAAAGGTAACTAGGTAATGAGTACTCTTTCAGCTCTGATATTTGATGTAGATGGCACCCTGGCTGATACCGAGCGTGACGGACACCGCGTAGCGTTTAATCTGGCGTTTGAAGCTGCTGGCCTGGATTGGGATTGGTCTCCAGAGTTATACGGTGAGTTGTTGGCTGTGACCGGTGGTAAGGAGCGTATTCGTTTCTACCTTGAAAAATTCAACACAGAATTTAAAAAGCCTGGCAATTTTGATGAATTTGTTGCGGGTCTGCATGCCTCTAAAACCAGCTTTTACACCAAGCTGATGTCTGAAGGTGCAATTCCATTGCGTCCAGGTGTTGAGCGCCTGATTAATGAAGCTAAAGATGCTGGCGTACGTCTTGCGATTGCAACAACAACGACTCCTGAGAACGTTACAGCTCTGCTGACTTACACGTTGGGTGAAGAGTCTATCGGTTGGTTTGAGGTGATTGGTGCGGGCGATATCGTTCCTGCCAAGAAGCCAGCGCCTGATATCTACAACTACGTGATGGAAGAGATGAATCTGGCGCCTGAGCAGTGCATCGCCTTTGAAGACTCATACAATGGCATCCGTTCATCTGATCAAGCGCGTTTGACGACTATCGTTACAACCAACGGTTACACCGCAGAAGATGACTTCAGTGGTGCAGCGATTGTGATGGATCAAATGGGTGAGCCAAATGCACCGTTTACTGTGCAAAGTGGCGATGCACACGGCCACACCTATCTGAATCTGGATATGGTGCGCGCGATTCACAAAGCGGCACATGGCTAATCGTTTTTCGATTGCTGATCGCATGGCGGCGATTCAGCCGTTTCATGTGATGGCGCTGCTTGCACGTGCTCGAGAGCTAGAGGCTCAAGGGCGTGACATTGTGCACATGGAGATTGGTGAGCCGGACTTTGAAAGTCCGGCTCCTATCGTTGAGGCCGGTATACAGGCCTTGAAGGATGGGCGGCATCACTATACGCCCGCCAAGGGTTTGTCTGAGTTACGGCAGGCCATTAGCGATTATTACCAAAACCACTATGGGGTTGAGGTAGCGCCTGAGCGCATCATCGTGACGCCAGGCTCATCCGGCGCATTGCAGTTAGTGATGGCTGCTTTAATTAATCCCGGTGAAAACCTCTTGATGGCCGATCCCGGCTATCCCTGCAATAGAAACTTTGTGCGTTTGGTGGAAGGGCAAGCCAAATCGGTTGCCGTGGATGCTTCCACTGGTTATCAGTTAACCGCCGCGCATATTCAGCAATATTGGGATTCTAATAGCAGTGCTGCGCTCGTCGCTTCACCTGCAAATCCAACAGGCACATTAATCAGTAGTGCTGAAATGAAAGCGTTGGCTGAGGCAGTAGATGAGAAGGGAGGACATCTGTTGGTAGACGAGATCTACCACGGGCTGACTTACGATATTAAAGAAGAGACAGCGCTTTCAGTGAGTAACGACGTATTTGTCATTAACAGCTTCTCTAAATATTTTGGCATGACTGGTTGGCGCTTAGGTTGGTTGGTTGCGCCAGAGGCGTATGTGCCAGCCTTGGATAAAGTTGCGCAGAATATTTTTCTCGCAGCATCAACCCCTGCGCAATATGCAGCGTTAGCGGCATTTCAGCCTGAAACAATGGAAATTTTAGAGCAGCGCAGACAGGTGTTCCAACAGCGCCGCGATTATTTATTGCCGCAATTGAAAGCGCTGGGCTTTGATATCCCGATTACGCCGCAAGGCGCATTTTATCTTTACGCTAATTGTAGTGCTCTTACTAACGACAGTTATGACTTTTGTATGCGTTTACTGGAAGAGGCGGGAGTTGCAATAACGCCCGGTAAAGACTTCGGTCACAACCAGCCTGAGGCTCATGTGCGTTTTGCCTATACAACGTCATTAGAGCGCTTAGAGGTCGGAATCGAACGTATCAGGCAGTGGTTGTAATGTTTGGCTTAAAAGGTTGGTTTTTCTAGCGTGTTGATGGATCTAGTTTGTCTTCAACGAATATTGTGAATGCTTAAGTTTGAGTTATGGAGGGGGTGTAAAAAAGGCCCAGCACATCTATTTTATGTGGTAGGCCTTTAGTATTTGAGTTAAATCCGCTCTAGGTAGGATTAACGACCGCGATGCTTTTTCTTTTTGCGATCTTTTGAGTCGTTATCTTTGCTGCCTTTGTTGGCAGGCTTGCCTTTAGAGCGCTTGGGCATGGATTCATCGCCGCCCTTACTTTTACCTTTTCCGCCTGAGAGTTTAACGCGTGATAGCTTTAGTGGGCGACCGCATACTTGTGCATTGTACAGGTCGTCAAAAATGCTTTTAGGCATGCCGTCTGGTAGGTCAACGATGCTGTGATCACTTTCAATCTGAATACGGCCGATGTATTGGCTATCGATACCCGCTTCGTTTGCAATAGCGCCTACGATGTTTTTGGGTTGTACTTTGTGGTCATGCCCAACATCCAGGCGGTATCTGATCATGCCTTCTTCTGGTACCTCAGGCATGCCTTTGGGTTTGCGTTCACGTCGCTCACCACGTTCGCCGCGGTCTCTAGGTTTGCGCTCACGGCGTGGTGAATCATCGAAATCACGTTCACGTCTTTGTGGTGCTGGTTTGTCTTTTAATAATAGCGGCTCGTCACCCTGCACCAGCTTAGCCAGCGCAGCGGCAACTTCAATCGCAGGGATGTTGTGTTCTTGCTGATAGCCTTCAATCAGTTGTGTGTAGAACTCTAGCTCTTCCTGATTAATGGTGTCGGTGATGCGCTGACAAAAGCGTTGTACGCGAATGTCGTTGATTGCTTCTGTTGACGGCAGCTCAAGTGGCTCGATCTTTTGGCGTGTGGCGCGTTCGATTGTCGCCAGCATACGTTTTTCGCGCGGTGCCACGAATAGGATGGCGTCACCACTGCGGCCCGCGCGACCAGTACGGCCGATGCGGTGAGTATAGGATTCGGTGTCGTATGGGATATCGTAGTTGATTACGTGGCTGATACGTTCAACATCCAAACCACGTGCAACAACGTCTGTCGCGACCAGGATGTCCAGTGCGCCAGACTTGAGTTGGTTAACGGTGCGTTCGCGCATGTTTTGCGCCATGTCACCGGTGAGTTCTGATGCTGCGAAACCGCGTGCTTGAAGCTTTTCTGATAGCTCGACGGCGGCATTTTTGGTGCGCACAAAGATGATCATGCCATCAAAGGATTCTGCTTCCAGTAGACGGGTTAGGGCATCCAGTTTATGCAGGCCGCTGACCATCCAGTAGCGCTGACGGATAGTTTCGGCTGTGGTGGTTTTAACCTTGATGGAGATTTGCTGTGGGTTGTTCAGATGCTGTTCGGCAATCTTGCGGATCACAGGAGGCATGGTGGCAGAGAACAGGGCGATTTGACGCTCTTCTGGTGTCTGCTCAAGAATCCATTCAACATCGTCAATAAAGCCCATGCGTAGCATCTCATCAGCTTCGTCCAATACCAGGGCTTGCAAAGAGCCCAGCTTGAGTGTGCCGCGACGCATGTGATCCATAACGCGGCCTGGAGTGCCGACGACAACGTGCACGCCGCGTTTCAGCTGGCGAATCTGTTGGTCATAGCTTTGGCCGCCATAAATAGGTGCTACATGAAAGCCTTTGAGCTTGGACGAATAGCTTTGACAGGCTTCAGCTACCTGAATGGCAAGCTCTCGTGTTGGAGCAAGGATCAATAGTTGTGGTTCCGCGCGAGACAGATCAATTCGAGATAGCAAGGGTAGTGAGAATGCCGCCGTTTTACCCGTCCCCGTTTGTGCCTGGCCAATAACATCTTCACCATTTAGAAGGTGAGGGATGGTTTGCGCTTGGATGGGAGAGGGCGTCTCATAGCCAATCTCCTTAAGCGCAGCAAGAATTGGCTGTGCAAGTCCTAGATCGTCAAATGATTGAATAGCTGTTTCAGTGTTCGGTGTTGGGGATGACACGGGGGATAACCTCTTTTTGGAGGCAATGGCGACGATCCTGTGAGGAGTAAATCCGGGCGAGGTGGTGGCTATTGCAGAATGGTTGTTGCATTAATCGGCCGGAGTATAGCATTTTTAAAGGGGGCTATATAGTAAAGTCGCTCCCTTTAGCTGGATTGCTCTAGGTAGGCTCTCAGTTTGTCCAGTTCACCTTGGCAGCCGGGGGGGACGTAGGTGTGTGTAATTGCGACTCCGGTGTATTTGCCATTGAGTTTTTCCCGTTCGGTGTAGGTGAGAGCAAAGCGGTAGGCGTCCGCCTGTTGTTTAAGAAGCTTGAGTGCGCGGGGTGCAACGTTTCTCCCTGTGGGGATTGCTGTAACGACGGCAATGTGTGGAAGTTGTTGCACAATGACGTGGGCGTTATTGGGTTTCATCCAATCTGGCAGATTAAGTTCCTTGTTTAGCCAGGCGCATGTAAAGGCCCTGCAGACTTCAGGGCGTTCATTGTAAATTCCACACCCTGTTTTACAGAGGTGTTTACAGGGATGGTCAAACGAGATGGTTTCTTCGTTGACGACAATATTGAGTGTGCCGTTGCAGCAGGCCGTGCAATCGCCGCATTCGCGTGCTTCTTGTTTACTCACGTTTACTCCCTTAACGTGCCTGTTTGATTGATTATTGCTTGCTGCTGGCTGGTGCAACCTTCTCAAGATAAAGTGCAGTGGCGCCCGCGACAGCTAGTGGCATGACAATAAAATTAACTACCGGTATTACGGTTAATACCATGATGCTACCCCCAAAGCTCAGGCTGCTAATGCGGTGTTGTTTGAGTGTTTGGCGTTGATCTGAAAAACTGATTCCACGGTTGGCCATAGGGTAATCCAGATACTCTTTTGCCAGTAGCGATGAGCTGAACAGTATCCACAAAAACGGTGCAATGATGTTGATCCCTGGGATAAAAAACAGGATAAGCAGCGGAATTGCCCGGCTGAGAAAATAACCCAGTTTTTTCAGTTCTGAGAGTAAGGCGTTGGGCGTATCTTTGACCGCCTGCATGAGGGTGATCTCCGTGCCCGACATTTTACCGGTAATTTCTTGTTCGACAGCTTCTGATAGCACGCCATTGAAGGGGGCGCAGATAAAGTTCGCCACCAGCGTAAAGGTGTAAAAGGTGGTGAGTAGCATGGCGATGGCGAACAGCGGCCACAACAACCATTCCAGCCAATCCCAACCTTCTGGAATCACTTCTGTCATGTAGGTGTCGAAATAGCTGGTTCCCAGCCAGATTGCACCGCTGAACAGGAGGATGTTGACCAGTAACGGGATCAGTACAAAACGACGTAGGCCAGGACGGCGGATTAGGTTAAAACCTTTGATGGCGTAAATTGGGCCGATGAATGGATTCATGAAACTGCAAAGTCCCTTTTGTTTAATTCAAATTGCTAATGTTTAGATAAATGGTTGTTGTGCCAGCAGTGCGCTGCCGTAGGCAGCCTCTTGGTGCTGCACTGGTTTAAATTCTGTGTTGAGTTTGTGTTGGCGTATTTGCGTCCAGGCCGGGTTTTGGCTGCCGCCACCAGCGCTACGCACGCTAATTGGGTATGGTGCACCCAGTTGTTCGAGCAGTTGATAACTCTTAAGTTCAATCTCAGCCATACCTTCCAACATCGCCTGGAAGAATTCCACGTTGTTAGTGGGGCGCGGTTCCATACGCGGTGGTAGTGTTGCATCGCTAATTGGAAAGCGCTCTCCGGGCGTCAGTAACGGGTAGTAGTCGAGTCCGGTAGGGCGCTCCGGCAGTAGTTGAGGCGTCATTTCGCTCATCTGCTGTTTGGTGAAGTAGTGTAGTAGCACCGCGCCACCGCTATTGGAGCCACCGCCAACCAACCATTTGTCCCCCAACGGCTGTGCATAAACACCGTGTTCGGGTGAAAAGATAGGCTGGTCCGAAATTACCTTCATTACCAGTGTTGAGCCTAAAGATGTTACAGCCTCGCCAATTTCGCTGGCACCGGTGGCGATAAATGCCGCGGTGCTATCGGTGGTGCCGGCTACAATTTGTGTGTTCTCGGGTAGGCCAAATTCCTTGGCGAATGCGCTGCTAATGGTGGTGATTGGTGTGCCGGGGGTATAGACCTTGGGAAGAATCGTTGGGTCGATATGCTCTGCTATCAGTAAATCATGCAACCACTCTGGCCAGCAATGGTGAATCGCATCGTAGCCTAGTTTTAAGCAGTTGTTGGCGTCGCTTATGCCCCAGTGGCCGGTCAGTTTGCCAATGATCCAGTCAGACTGGTGCAGCGCGTATCGGGTTTTGGAATCTGGTTTGAGGTGTAGCAGTTTGGCCAGTGCAGATGTCGCACCATGGGCGGCAGACTCTTTGGGCGCTGTTTGGCTGATACGTTTTGCCTCTTCAGTGGAACGAGCATCGTTGTACATCAGCGCGGGTGAGAGCGGCTCACCTTGGTCGTTACATATCAGCAGCGTGCCGGAGGTGCCATCGACGGCAATGCTTTTAACCTGAGTTTTGTCAATTTGCCCTAGTAGGGATAAAAGAGCGGTTCGAACGCCTTGCCACCAGAGATGGGCCTCTTGTTCAACGGCGGGGCCATTTTTAATGGGAGCGGGGAGATCGGTGCGGGATTCCCCTAGCACCTGACCCTCTTGGTCAATGGCCAGAGCGCGGCACCCGGAGGTGCCGAGATCTATGCCAATAAAGAGCATTATGGAAGTGCGACCGCTACAGGAGGATTCCAGCCATCAGCGCGGTGCTCAGCGATAACCGTGGTGTAGATGCCGCCGCGTACGTTGAATTCGCCAGTCAGGCGCATAAAGCGTGGGTTGCAGGCTTTAACCAGGTCGCTCAGGATGTCATTAGTCACTTTCTCGTGGAAGGCGCCTTCTTCGCGGAAAGACCACATGTACATTTTTAGAGACTTCAGCTCAACGCACTTTTGGTCCGCTACGTACTCGATTTTGAAGGTAGCAAAGTCTGGCTGGCCAGTTTTTGGGCACAGGCAGGTGAATTCAGGTACAGTGATGCGAATGGTGAAATCGCGCTCCGGCATTGGGTTGTCGAAGGTTTCCAGTTCTTTAGACGGTTGTGTAGACATAAATGTAGATAACTCAATAAGTTAGAAAATATACTTCAATAGTGCGTTCAGTACGTAAAATGTTTATTACCAATGGCGTTTGCAAGGTTTAGCCTTGCGAGCCTGTCTGGTATGATCGGGCGTTATTTTAACGCAGATTTAACCGAGGTTTAAAATTAATGCGTCTAAAGAAGATCAAGCTGGCTGGCTTTAAATCTTTTGTTGATCCAACAACGATCCCTATGCCGAGTAATATGGTCGGTATCGTGGGGCCGAATGGGTGTGGTAAATCCAACACCATCGACGCCGTGCGTTGGGTAATGGGGGAGAGTTCAGCCAAAAATCTGCGTGGTGATTCCATGGCAGATGTTATCTTCAACGGTTCAACAGCGCGCAAGCCTGTCGGCCAAGCCTCGGTAGAACTGGTTTTTGAGAACACCGAAGGTAAGCTGGGTGGCGAATATGCAAATTACGCCGAGATCTCTGTAAAGCGCCAAGTGACCCGCGATGGTCAATCAGCCTATTTCCTCAATGGCACTAAATGTCGTCGTCGCGATATTACCGATATCTTCTTGGGTACTGGTTTGGGGCCGCGCAGTTACGCCATTATCGAGCAGGGTACTATCTCACGTTTGATCGAGGCCAAGCCGGAAGAGCTGCGTATCTTCATCGAAGAGGCCGCCGGTATCTCCAAATATAAAGAGCGCCGCCGCGAGACGGAAAACCGCATTAAGCACACGCGCGAAAACCTCGAACGTATTGATGACCTGCGTGATGAATTAACCAAGCGCTTGGCGACATTGCAGCGTCAGGCTACCACCGCCGAAAAATATAAGGCACTGAAAGAGGAAGAGCGTCAGATCAAGGCCGAATTGCTGGCGCTGAAATTCCAGAATCTTGATATCACTGTGCAAGATCGCGACAAACAGATTCGTGATCAAGAGAATGCTCTTGAAGCACAAATTGCTGAATTGCGTAACATCGAGGCAACCACCGAAAATCAACGCGAAAGTCAGGTTGAGTACAACGAGAAGTTTAATGAAGTACAAGGCCGTTTCTACGCGTTAGGTTCTGAAATCGCCCGTTTGGAACAGACCATCCAGCACTCTAAAGATACGCGCCAGCAACAAGAGCGCGAATTGAATGAGGTTGAAGGTGCATGGGCGCAGGCCAATGAGCATCTGACGAACGACCGCACAGCGCTTGAAGAGTTGAAGATGACTCAGGAAGGGTTGGACGAGGAGCTGTTGATCGCTCGCGATAAAGAAACAGAGTCAGCAGCTATCTTGTCAGGTGCAGAAGAGGGCATGAGTCAATGGCAAAATCAGTGGGACGAGTTTAATCGTACTTCGTCTGAGCATATTCGCAGTGCCGAAGTAGAAAAGACCAAAATTCAGCATTTGGAACAAAACATAGGCCAACTCAACCAGCGCATGAAGCGTATGGAAGATGAATTGGGTCTGCTATCGCCGGGTAGCCTGGAAACCGAGATTGAAGAGCTGCAAATGCAGCGCGAAGAGCTGGATGAAAAACTGGCTCAACTGCGTCACGAGCTGGAGCAGCAGATCGAACAGATTCGCCATGAGCGCGAAATGATTCAATCGCTTAGTAGCGAGACAGATGCCGAGCGCGGACGCTTGCAAAGCATGAAAGGTCGCCAAGCTTCATTAGAGGCATTGCAGCAGCAAGCGCTAGGTAAAGACAATAACAAGCTTAACGAGTGGCTCAAGGCCAATGGTTTGGATAGCGCAAAACGTCTGGCACAAAACATCACTGTTGATAGCGGTTGGGAACACGCGGTTGAAACTGCACTGGGGCTGAACCTTGAAGCCGTGTGTGTGGATGGCCTGGATGCGGTCGCTGCAGCCGTAAAAGAACTGGATAAAGGTGCGCTAGCGCTGTTTGATACCAGTATGACGGCAGGCGATGTGGATGTGGGTAGCGTAGCTGAGCCTTTGCTGAATAAGGTGAAAGGTAGCCAATCGGTTGCTTCTTTGCTGAGTGGAATCTACGCAGTAGAGACTTTAGAGAATGCACTATCGATTCGCGCGCAGTTAAAAGCCAATGAGTCCATTGTGACTCAAGATGGTATTTGGTTGGGGCGCGACTGGATGCGTGTGGTGCGTGGTGTGGATGAAAAAGCCGGCGTACTGCAACGCGAACAGGAATTGAAGTCACTTGCCGAAGAGATTACTGAGGCAGAGATGCGTGTCGAAGCGCTGCAAGAACAGGGGCAAGAGAGTCGTGCTCGCCAACAGGAGTTGGAGCGTGGTCGCGAAGAGCTGCAATCGGCGGTGAACCAATCGACACAGGAACGCGCCAAGATCGAATCGCAATTGAGTGCTCGCCAAGAACGTATTCAACAGTTTCATAGTCGCAAAGAGCGTCTGGAAAAAGATATCAGTGACCTGAAAGAGCAACGAGCTGGCCATGAAGAGACTTTGGCAGAAGCCCGCGCGCGTTTGGATGAAACATTGACGTTGACTGAAAACTTTGAAGAGACGCGTCATGAGTTGATGCAAAAGCGCGAAGAGCTGCGTCAGCAATTGGATGGTACGCGCCAGCAAGCGCGTGAAGATCGCGAGCGTGCTCATGAGATTGCGTTGAAACTGCAATCCACCCGCGCACAGCTGGAAGGTACTGCCGAGCGTTTAACGCGCATGGAAACCCAGTTGGAGCAGTTAGAGCGTCGTCGTTCTGAGCTGCAATCCAAGTTGCAAGGTGAAAACGAATCCAATCCTATCGAAGAGCTTAATATGCAGCTGGAAGAGCTGCTTGAGCAACGCTTGCTTGTGGAAGAGGAGCTGGCAGTCGCACGCCGCGCGGTGGAAGAGGTAGACCACAGTATGCGCGAGTTGAACGACAAACGTCATCAAACCGAAAGCAAGCTGCAACAGATTCGCGGGCAGTTGGAACAACAGCGTATGTCGACGCAAGAGTTCCGGGTACGTGCACAAACGGTTAAAGAGCAGTTCAATGAAACGGGCATGGAGATGGAAAAAGTACTGGATTCCATGCCGGACGATGCTACAGAGCAGAAGTGGCAAAATCAGGTGAATGAGCTGGCACAACGTATTCAGCGCTTGGGTGCGATCAACTTGGCTGCTATTGAGGAGTATGAAGAGCAGTCTGAGCGTAAAGGATACCTTGATTCACAAAATGCCGATCTGGTTGATGCATTGAACACCCTTGAAAACGCAATTCGTAAAATTGATAAAGAGACTCGTACGCGTTTTAAAGACACCTTTGATCGTGTGAATAGTGGTGTTAAAGATCTCTTTCCACGTCTCTTCGGGGGCGGTCATGCCTATCTTGAACTGACGGGCGAAGATCTGCTGGATACTGGTGTTTCGGTTATGGCACGTCCGCCTGGTAAACGTAACTCCAGTATTCACCTGTTATCCGGTGGTGAGAAGGCGCTGACAGCTGTGGCGCTGGTCTTCTCTATCTTTCAATTGAACCCAGCACCGTTCTGTATGCTGGATGAGGTTGATGCACCGTTGGATGAGGCTAACGTAGGTCGTTTCTGTCGCATGGTTAAAGAGATGTCAGATAAAGTGCAATTTATCTTTATTACGCACAACAAAACGACAATGGAAATGTCTGATCATTTATCAGGGGTTACCATGCATGAACCGGGCGTGTCGCGTCTGGTTGCGGTGGATGTTGAAGAAGCCGTACAAATGGTTGGCTAAATCATTTTTTATAGAGCGCTATAGAGAAAGAAAAATAGAATGGATTCACTCTTAGTTATCCTGGCTGTTGTTGGTGTTGTGATGATACTGGCTGGTATCGCCCGGATGAAAAGCAAAAAGAAACAAACCTGGGACGACATCGACCATAGTGTGTTGTTTACCAAAAATGATGATGCAGTGTCTGATGTAAAAGACACTGTCATGGAGGAAGGTGTTGTAGGCCCTGCGCGCGTTGTTGTCGGAGATAAAGATGACAATCCTCTAAGCGCAGAAGAGGAGTTTAAATTTCTCGATAATCTGCTTACCGAGAAAGATGAAAAACCTTCATCTCCTAACGTCACTGTGACAGTGGATGAAGACGATCGCTCCGAACACGTAGAAAAAGCTGCTGTTAGCAAAAAGCAAGAGTCTGTTGCGCGAGCGCGTTCATTTTTCGATAAGCTGCGCGCGGGCGAAGAAGATGGCGAGGATGAAGATGAAGACCTGCTCGACCCATGCTATCGTGAAGGTGCCCCTGACAAGGTTGTCGTTTTGAACGTGATGGCGCCCAATGGCCAGCATTTTGCCGGTGGTGCACTACGCGATTTGATTGAGCAGAATGGTTTGATTTTTGGTGCTATGGACATCTACCATCTGCAACGCGGTAGCGAATCGATGTTTAGTTTGATCAACATGGTTAAGCCTGGTGTGTTTGATCCTGCCTCAATGGAGGAGATGACAACACCAGGGGTAAGTCTGTTTATCCAATTGCCTAATAACCTGGGTAATTGCGTCTCTGCTTACGACACCATGCTGGAAGTGGGGAACAGTCTTGCCAGTCAGTTAGGTGGAGAGCTGCGCGATGAGCGCAGAAGCGTGCTAACGCAATCAGCAATTGATCATACCCGCGAGCAGCTGATTGAGTATGACTGCAAGTGGTTGGTTCATTAATCACTTATTTCTAGTAACTATCTTTAACGTTAATTCCCGTTAGCGATTTCTTTATGACAGCGAATACGAGTCCGGCAGTTCGTGTGAGCGAGCTGCGCGATCAAATCAATTTCCATAACTATCGTTATTACGTGTTGGATGATCCAGAGATTCCAGACGCAGAATACGATCGTCTGTTACGTGAGCTGCAAACACTTGAAGAGCAGCACCCTGAACTAATCACAGTTGATTCACCTACTCAGAGGGTAGGTGCGGCGCCTATCAGCGAGTTTGGCGAAGTTAAACACAGTGTGCCAATGCTGTCGCTTGGTAACGCTTTCGATGATGACGAGGTTTCTTCGTTTGATCGTCGCGTACGTGAAGGCCTGGATACCGAGGCTGAAGTGGAATATGTGGTTGAGCCTAAGCTTGATGGTTTGGCGGCTAGCCTGCGCTATGAAAATGGTGTGTTGGTTCAGGCCGCAACACGTGGTGATGGTGTGATGGGTGAGGATGTTACCCATAACGTACGCACTATTGAATCAATTCCGTTAAAGCTTATCGGTAATGATTATCCTCCTGTGCTTGAGGTGCGTGGCGAAATTTACATGCCGAAGGCGGGGTTTGAAAAGCTCAATGAGCGAGCCCGTGAAAAGGGTGAAAAAGAGTTTGCCAATCCGCGTAATGCTGCGGCAGGCTCTTTGCGCCAATT
>JBNKYV010000011.1:0-15687 GCA_050301075.1 Gammaproteobacteria bacterium | reverse complement strand
CTACGAAGACACTGACGCGGGCCTGGCAGTCGAACAATTTATGCGCCAATACTATCTAACGGTTATGGGCTTAAGTCGCCTCAACGAGATGCTATTACAGCTATTTCAGGAGGCAATTCTATACGCCGATGATGTCGCACCACCTAAGCCAATAAATAAACGATTCCAAATTCGCAAAGGCTTTCTAGAAGTCACTAACGAACAGGTTTTTAAACGTACGCCATTTGCTCTGTTAGAGGTATTTCATCTCTTACAGCAACACCCAGAAGTCAAAGGGGTACGTGCCGCAACCATACGTTTGATATTCAGTCATCGTTATCTAATCAATCAAAAGTTTCGTAATGACCTGCGTAACCGCAGCCTGTTCATGGAGTTCTTTCGCAGCCCTACCGGACTGACCCACGAACTTAGACGCATGAACCGCTACGGAGTTTTAGGCAAATATCTACCCTCCTTTGGCAAAGTGGTTGGACTGATGCAGTACGACCTGTTTCATATATTTACCGTTGACGAACACACCCTAATGGTCGTTCGCAACATGCGCCGCTTTGCTCTGGATAAACATCATCAAGATCATCCGGTATGCAACCAACTCTTCAAAGAGCTCGCCAAACCCGAGATTCTCTATCTGGCCGGACTGTTTCACGATATCGCAAAAGGACGTGGCGGCGATCACTCAGAACTAGGGCACCACGATGCATTGGAATTCTGCCAACAACACGGTCTTAGTAATTACGACACGCGTTTTGTCGGTTGGCTGGTTCAAAACCACCTGTTGATGTCTAGCACTGCGCAGCGCAAAGATATTAGCGACCCTGATGTCATCAATGAATTTGCCTCACAGGTCGGTGATATATCGCATCTGAATTATCTTTACCTACTCACCGTTGCTGACATTCGCGGTACCAACAAAACACTGTGGAACAGCTGGAAAGACGCCCTGCTCTATGAACTCTATATTGCTACCAAACGGGTGTTGCGCCGCGGCATAGAAAATCCGATAGATCAATCTGAACTGATTGCAGAAACCAAAGAGAGCGCTGCCAGCAAACTGACCAACACTGGCATCTCCATGGAAACGGCACAGAAACTTTGGAACGGCTTAGGTAGCGACTATTTTCTGCGCCACAATGCAGACGAGGTTAGCTGGCACACGGAAGCGATTATCGAAAACGCAGGGGAAACATTTCCGCTCATTCTGGTACAGCAGGAGCCTCAACGGGGCGGCACACAGATATTTATTCACATGCCTGATGCGGAACACCTGTTCGCAACGGCCACCCAAACACTGGATAGCCTTGGCCTGACCGTTGTAGATGCACGCATCATCACATCAGACAAAGGCTACACTTTCGACACCTACATTGTGCTCGAACAATCTGGCCAACCGATTAATGACGGCAATCGCATCATGCAAATCCTCAGCCGCTTAAAACAAGAGCTAAGCGTGACTGAATTTAAACCGCGCTCGATTAACCGTCGCACAGCCAGACAACTGAAACATTTTCATACCCCAACTCAAGTCACCTTTAGCTGCGACAAGGGCAACCACCGCACAGTAATGGAATTAATCACAGCGGACCGCCCAGGCCTGTTATCAGATGTAGGGCGCGCGCTGATGGAGTGCGACATCCACCTGCAAAACGCAAAAATCTCTACCATTGGCGAACGCGTTGAAGACGTGTTTTTTATCGCCAACAAAGATCAAATGCCCATCAATGATGAAACAAAGCTGGAACACCTAAAACAGAAATTGATTGAATATCTGGACGCATAAGCGATGAACACATCGAACAGCGACTACAATCGATTGATACATCTAATTCCGATCACACTTTGTGTTCTATCGTTTTTGCTGGCAATCATCGGCGAAAGCGCAACCCTCGCACTACGCTATGAACCAGAACTGGGCGAATTTTGGCGCCTTTTAACCGGCAACCTAGTGCATCTAGGGTGGTCACACTTGATATTAAACATCCTCGGGCTGGCACTCATCTGGGGATTATTCTGGAACACTTTCGAATCAATCGCCTGGATAATCATCACCTTGGTTAGCGCGCTCGCTGTTGGCCTGGGGTTGCTCTACTTTAATCCAGATATTGTTTGGTATGTAGGGCTCTCCGGGCTACTGCACGGCCTGTTTGTCGCCGGTGCACTGGGCGGAATACGGCGCGGAGATCGCCGCGAAGCCATCATGCTACTCGCCATTGCTGGCAAACTGCTCTGGGAGCAAGCTTATGGCCCGATGCCCGGCACAGCAGACATGGCGGGGGGGCCTGTAATCGTAGATGCGCATTTATATGGTGCTATTGGCGGCGCTATAACAGCTCTATTTTTAAAGCCGAGAATGTATTGCGAAGCTACGCCTCCACCTGACGACGAGCAGTCAACCAAGCCGCAGTCAAAATAAGCGCTCCCCCAATCCACTCAATCAAACGCACCGTTTCATCGGTTAATAACTGCGCAGATACTGCACCTATAATTAGTTCAAACAGCAATATCACCGCCGACCTATGTACCGGCATATGCGAAACACCATATTGAATCGCAAAAGTCGTTGCTGCCAGGGCAACACCCAAGGCTATGGCGCCCAATATCGTCTCCCACGCCACATGAGGGACACCCTGACTCTCCGGCCACAACAGACAAAGCCCAGAGACCAACACCCCGCCCCACCAAACTGAAATGGCGCGATTATTCATCGAAAGGTGCTGATTTTTTCTCACCAACACATTGGCAAGTGCGAATGTAAAACCAGAAGAGATCGCCAACCAATCAGACACGCTTTGCGGCCAGGGAAAGCCCAGCTCAGGTGACCACAACATCATCAACGCGCCAATCATGGCGACACCCAGCACCGCCCTGGAGTAGGTGCTCATACGCTCGCCGAGCATAAAGTGCCCAAGCAACACCGCCCACAAGGGCGAAAGATAAAACAGGATCAATACGCGGACGACCGTGCCATCCAGCACAGCCAACACAAAAGCGAGATTGCACCACCCCGTTGCCACGCCGATAGCCAGAAACGGCCAGAACTGTTGCACTAACTCCTGCCGACCGCGCCAAAGCAGTGGCAGCGCGAGCACCGTGAGTGCTGAATAAGCGATTAACGAGGTCCAAACGCCATTCAGCCCGGCACCATCCAATAGGCGTAGCGGATACCACATCAGCCCCCATAATGTGGCAGCTAATAACAGACTAAAGACAGGGAAGAGTTCTTGAAGGCGTTTATCGGACATTAGGTGATATAATAATCGACTTTATTACGAAAAAGCGCATCCCGCCCACGAAAATTTTATATATCACCGCATGAATCCGGATCTAAACAAATTACAGCCCTATCCATTTGAAAAGCTGGCAAAACTGAAGGCCGCAGTTACACCACCTGCAGACATGCCTCACATCGCGCTGTCGATTGGCGAGCCGAAACACCCAGCCCCTCAATTTGTTGCGGATGAAATTATTTCGCACCTACATACACTGGCCAATTACCCGACCACCAAGGGATCACCTGAGCTGCGTCAAACCGTCGCACAGTGGCTCATCAACCGCTTTGAACTCGGTGATGGTGGTATTGATCCGGAGAAACACATCATCCCGGTCAATGGCACGCGCGAGGCACTGTTTGCCTTTGCCCAAGCGGTAGTTGATCGCACCAAGAATCCCTTAGTGCTGAGCCCAAATCCTTTTTATCAGATTTACGAAGGTGCAGCGTTTCTTTCTGGTGCCGAGCCTTATTTCCTCAACTGCACCCCAGAGAATCACTATCTGCCAGACTTTGATGCTGTGCCCCCACACATTTGGGCGCGTTGCCAGTTGATCTATCTGTGCAGCCCTGGCAATCCAACCGGCGCAGTGATAGGCCGTGAGACATTGCAAAAGCTGATTGGTCTGGCTGACAAATACGATTTCATCATTGCCTCAGACGAGTGCTATTCAGAAATCTACCCAGATGAAAACAACAAGCCTGTTGGTTTGCTGCAAGTTGCCAAAGAGATGGGGCGTGACAACTACGAGCGCTGCGTCGTATTCCACAGCCTATCAAAACGATCCAATCTACCTGGCATGCGTTCCGGCTTTGTCGCTGGAGATGAAGACGTACTGGCAAAATTTCTTAAATATCGCACCTATCATGGTTGTGCCATGTCACCTTACCATCAAGCCGCCAGCATCAAAGCATGGAATGATGAAAAGCATGTACTGGCCAATCGCGATCTATACCGTGAAAAGTTTGCCACTGCGCTCAATATTCTGGGTGACGTACTGGAAGTCAAACAACCCGATGCAGGTTTTTATCTGTGGGCCAAAACGCCTATAGATGATGAGAGCTTTGCCCAGGGGGTGTTTGCACAACAAAACGTCACCGTATTGGCTGGCAGCTATCTTTCCCGCGACGTGGATGGCATCAATCCTGGTGCTAACCATGTACGTATGGCCCTGGTAGCCGAGCTGGAAGAGTGCGCCGAAGCCGCCAAACGAATTCGTAACTACATAGAATCACTTTAAGACAACAAACGGAGTTTTAAACAATGTCTGATTTACAAAACATTATCGAAGAAGCCTTCGAACATCGCGCTGACATCAACCCACGCAGCGTTGATACTCACGTTAAAGAAGCTGTTCTGGAAGCCCTGAACCTGCTGGACACTGGCGAGCGCCGCGTTGCAGAGAAAGTAAATGGCGACTGGGTTGTAAACCAGTGGCTGAAGAAAGCGGTTCTGCTCTCTTTCCGTATTCAGGATAACTACTTCATGAAGGGTGGTTTCACTAACTACTTCGATAAAGTAGATTCAAAATTTGCTGACTACAACTCTCGCGACTTCCGTGAAGCTGGTGTGCGTATCGTTCCTCCTGCGACTGCGCGTAAAGGTTCTTACATTGCTCCTGGCGTTGTTATGATGCCTTCTTACGTAAACATCGGTGCATACGTTGATAGCGGCACCATGGTTGATACCTGGGCAACTGTTGGTTCTTGCGCACAAATCGGTAAAAACGTTCACTTGTCTGGCGGCGTAGGCATCGGTGGCGTACTTGAGCCTCTGCAAGCAGGCCCAACCATCATCGAAGATAACTGTTTCATTGGTGCACGCTCTGAAGTTGTTGAGGGTGTTATCGTTGAGGAAGGTTCTGTTATCTCTATGGGTGTTTACATTGGTCAAAGCACCAAGATCCTGAACCGTATGACTGGTGAAGTTTCTTACGGCCGCATCCCTGCTGGCTCTGTTGTTGTATCTGGCAACATGCCTTCTAAATGTGGCACTTACAGCCTGTATTGTGCAGTCATCGTTAAGCAAGTTGACGAGAAAACTCGCGGCAAAGTAGGTATCAACGAACTACTGCGTGATATCTAAATTCAAATATAAAGGGGAGAACTTTATTTCTCCCCTTTTTACTCCCATCGCGATAAGTAATTTTCTATGACAACCATCTACGGCATTAAAAACTGCGACACCATGAAAAAAGCCATGAAGTGGCTAACGGATAATGGTGTTGAATTTGAATTCCATGATTTCAAAAAAGTCGGTCTTGATGAAAAGACTTTGCAAGCATGGGTGAAACAAGTGGGCTGGGAGACATTAGTCAACCGCCGCGGCCTGACCTGGCGCAAACTGCCAGAAGAATCTAAAGAAGGAATTGATGAGAAAAAGGCTATCTCATTGATGATGGATAACCTCAGTCTGATTAAGCGCCCTGTATTGGATACAGGCAGAAAATTGCATGTCGGCTTCAAGGCTGAAGAATACAGCCCGCTGTTTAAATAAAGAACATGGAATTTTTTATCGCTTTAGAAATTCTGCTTGCAGCAATAGCTGTTGGTGTCGTGCTATTTATTCGCAAAGCAGCACGCAAGGATAGAGAAGCCGCCGACAAAAAGTTTGGAGATCGCTAATCGTCGCGATAGCGCTCACCAAACACAACCTCTAAACGAAAGGTCAACGCCGGACGAGGATGGAAACCACTCTCCTTCTCAAACGTCCACTGCGGGATAACCTCACCAAATAGCCACTTCTTATAGAGATTACGGCGATAGCGAATCAAAATATCGTATTGAACAGCACGCCAATCATCACTTTCGTCATTTGCTCCTGCCAAAATCTGGTACGCCATCTTCTGTTTTTCATCGATCTGTTGAAATAACGAAAGCTCCTGGCCGATGGTTCGATACATATCCTCTTCTTTCCAGCTCATACCGGGCGCATAACGAAATAACCAGTTATCGCTAAGCGGATAGTCATGAGACAAATTAAAATACGCATCAAATCCTCGTGAATCATACCAACGCACACCTGATGAAACATGGAGCAGCCAGCGCTCTAGGTTGTAATATCGATGGGTGCGCAGACGGATAAAGAAGTCGATGGGCGTGTGCAACCTGATACCGAGTGACGGGCGCAGATTCCACTTTTTCAAACGGGATGAGGCACGTTCCAGTGCGATCGAATAGTCACGGTTTTGTGCGACATCTGCGGGCTTCTCTTCCAGCACTTCCGTTTCGCCACGTTGGGCATCGGTCTCAATCAAAAGCTTTAGGCGTTTGCGCGTGTTGGGCAAGTCCAGCTTCATTCTTAACTCGCCTGCAAAACCCAAACCTTCATGTTCATGCCAAACGCTATCCAGACCTAAACGCAAATAGGTATACGTTGCCTCATCAAAGGCTTTATCTTCAGCGAAGAACAGATCTATCGACTTGGCAGTAAATTCGATACCTTCAGACACGTAGTCGTGCATTCCCTCAGCTTGAACAACAAACTGATCAAAACGGGAAATAGGATAGCTTTCCGGATCCTCTGTAATAACAGTAGAGACAACGAGAGGAGCCTCAAGGTTCGCAGTTTCCTGCGCATGCACAGGCATAACCACGAACAAGGATATAGAGAATAGAACAGTTTTAGCTTTTGCAAATACAGCCATTCAATACAATACAGCTCACGAATCTAACCAGATTATAGACCGCCTGCTGATAATTATCTGCAAAGCGAGGTCACGTTATACCAATGAAAGCAGGGCTGAAGCCAATAAATCATTATCGTAATAGGGTGCGCTTTTATCGCTAACCAGCGGCAAATCAATCATCTCTATTCCGGCCTCCCTTAATAAATTAGCGCTGTGATCATCAGGTGCAAAACCATTGCAACTATCAATCAAAATAAAATTAAGCAAACGATTATCTCGGCACTGCTCTCCAGCATCTGACCTAAGCGTTGTCAGCAAATATCGTACTGATTGCTCGAAAGTCATCCCCACTTGCTCGGGGTCATTACCCAGATTCGGGATATACACTTTAGGCGACTCACATGCCGCCACAGCGCTACCCACGCCCTGGGGAAGCAAATTGGCAAGAATACTCGAGTAATAACTACCGGGTGAATAGCAGATCAATTCAGCGTTCTTAATCTGCTCCGCATTGTGATCGCTTATTTTCGCCTTAACGGGAATATATTCATCAGCACTTTGTGACAGAAAGAGGCGCTTAACCGGAGACGAAAGTGGCTCTACCTCTTTCCCTGTTAACAGGTGCTGCCCAATCACATAACGACCATCTTCCAGCTCCGCCCCCAAATGAAACCTGTCTTCAACAATCATGCGTACATCGCCGAGCACGTTAACCAGTTTTGAAAACAGATAAACAACCGGTTCGATTTGATGATCACACTTTAAATAGCCACCCGCGAGAATCAAATTGCCAATGCTGGCACCGCGCAAATCAAATGATTGCGGCATCTCATCCAAAAACGCCTTTAGCTGCTCGCAAATCAAGTGTCGCATAGGATTGGCAATTGATTTTATCTTCGGCGATTCACCATGCGCCAGTGCGTCCAGCTCAACTTGCAGCTCACTATGCGGTGCATCTTTAGGTAAGCGATAATTAAATAGCTGGTATACCTCAGGATGCCCTAACACCGATTCATCAGCCAATGCCATCAGGCGACTGCGCAAATCACCAATTGCGGGCATATTAAACGCTTTGCGTAGCTCTGCTGAGCTGCCACCGGAGTCAAACGGTGTTACTAAGTGAATAGAGTTATGAGTGTACTGTTTCAGTGTTTTGCTGAAACTATTCAGCGCGGTACCGCCACTGAAAAACAGAATATTTGGTCCTAGTTCTGGTGATTTACGGTAACGATTAATTCGTAACGGATCTGGAATATCTATTCGGCGACAAATACGAGCCCCAACCATGCTTCCCCCATCATCTACGCAGGCCTCCAATTAGGCCTACTTTAACAGACATCGGCAGAGTTATCTGCCAAAATAGTTTTTTTATAACCACCTGTTTTTCATACCTTTTTACTGGGTTAATTTGGAGGTAAAACCATATGTCTCGTGAGCTTTTGATCTTGCGCCATGGAAAATCTGACTGGGATGCAGGCTTTGACGACCTCCGTCGTCCCCTCAAAAAACGTGGCAAATACGGTGCAAAACTGGTGGGCAGATGGCTAGCCGAGCATGAGTTAATACCCGAAGTAATTCTAACATCGCCTGCCACACGGGCGCTCACCACCGCACAGAAGTGCGCGAAAAACATGGAAAACTCTCAAACCATCATTATTCAAAACGAGAACATATATCTGGCGGAATTAGAGCAACTACTAGGGGCTCTCGCCACAACCCCTGCCGATACAAAAAGGGTTATGTTGGTAGGCCACAATCCAGGACTAGAGGAACTTGTTAAGTTTTTAGCAGAGGAAACCATTAAAACCCCGACAGATGGCAAGCTGCTGCCAACGGCAACATTGGCGCAATTACAAACCAACCAACCTTGGGATGCCTTATCTCAAGGATGCGCACATCTTATGAGAATTGTCCGCCCCTCTGACATTGAAAAACCCAACACCTAGTTAAGCGCCAAAGGTTTTGCCAACCGGTACAATAATGGCCGAACATCCTCTGAGTTCGCTCGCCGGCTATCACCATTATTGTCGAGCACCAGGTAGATCCATTTATCATCCATAGCAATACCTTCTGCGATACCGTATCGATTATCATCAAAGCCATACTCGCTCGACTCCTCAATATGGCGATAACTCCAACAGTGAACTAACACAAACATATCGTCACGCTGACAAATTGCAGAGGCATTTCTTTCCAACGTAAACAGCTTCCCCTCATAAGAGTAGAGACCGGAAAAGTCTTCATTTCGGTGAGGGGCCACAGCATTTTGAAGTTGTTTTTCGTTATCTACACGCGCGGAGATATTCCAACCGCTCTCACCTGGGCTAAGCTTAACCACACCCCGCGGTTCTCGTTCGGCTACCAGATACAAATCACGCTGATACCAACTAATCCCTTCAAAACCAGCATTATGCTTAGCCAGCATTCCCGCCGCCTGGCTAATAGGCATTACCTCTGCTGCAACCCATTCTACGCTGCCATCGCCCCCTACCCGAGCAATAGATGAGAAAGACTCACTCACCAGATAGAGCGTACCCGTTTCATCACACGTAATGCCTTCCCAATCATAACGTTTGCCAAGAATAAGCTGCTCTACAAATGACTTAAGATGCTGCGAGAAAGACATAGGTACTTCTGGGTCTGGCGAGCTAAAGCTTAACTGGCGGTAAATGCCTGCCGCGTATCTCCCCTCTTCCTCCACTAGCTCATAAACAGCATCAGAGTGTCGATCTGAAACAACTAGCAGCCGGTTATCACATATCGTTAAACCTGACGGCTGAAAATCATCCGGACCAACTATGGGCAAAGCCATGCTTAATTTTAATGGCACCAAATCGACAGCAGCTTGCACACTACCCGACAGTACCAATAGAAAGCCTAAGACGATGATCTTCACGTTATGGGACTTTACGCCAACCGGCATCAAGCGCCTGCTGCTCTGACTGAAAACAGCGTTCACCTTTTTCGCTATCGATCTTCACATTCTGATAATCGGGATGTCCTGGCAAAAAGTAGTAGCGCTTACCAGAGCGCGAGATATTGCCTTTAATATGACATTCCGACACTCTGTTACTTGAGGAACTCGCAGCACTCATTGAGCAATTGGTGGCATTAAAATGATTGTCGTAACAAAACTGCCACTCGTTTAAACCACTAGCATATTGAATCGATTCGCGAGTTAAATGGGGGTTATTATCCAGCCACCATTGAATACCCGCCTGATTGTTTTTTAACTTTTTTTGCGGAAACGTTAATTGAGAGTGCAATCGTAATGCTGTAGAGAAATAGGCATCCGGCGTTTCAAGCGACTCATCATGCATGCAGGTACCATGATATTCATATTCATGCTGTAACAGCCACACACTTGGCGTCATACACAAATACTTGTTCAGCACAGCACGTGGAATCTTGGGTTGATCACCCTCACAGGCGCGAGGATAGTTTCCTCGCTGCTCCTTACTCCCCTGCGGCCATAAACCATGCAGGATATAGCCAAACGTAAAGTCACTAGCGCATTGCAAATAGTTGCGCTTACCGGGCTTTTTGGAATCGGGCTTGGCTTTATGAGCGCAAAAGTCAGGCGCCCAGCTGTAGGAAAGCACGTAGTAATCCGACTGAATATCATTTATCTGCCGAGCAGGAATACGCTCATCATATTCGCTATACGTATCAACGGGACTAAAACATTGCTCTGCAAAACCCCAACCACTCGCCGCCACACCAACAATAAGCAACAAGCCAGACAAAACACGCTTCATAAAAATACTCAACAACAATTAAGAGACAAACAACACAAAAAAACGCTAACGACCAAACAGAGTGATATATTCACCGACAGTAAGCCCTATCGAACCAGCCACCAAGAATAACGCCCTAATCACAGGCTGACTTCTCATCGGTAAAAATGCACCACCCTGAGTATCGTTAATTTCTTTAATTGCTGCTGATATTCTATCCTCGGAATAGTCCTGAACACTATCATCAGAAGGTTGCAGTTTCTTTGCACGCTCCATAGCAGCAGCTTTTACCTTCTTCGCTTCACGGCGAAGTTTAAGACCAGCCCCTACGATCATTGCAATATTAATACAGATAACAATGCCGATAGCTTGAGGGAAGCCCCAGTTATCAAAATAGTTGTTGCGTGCAAAAATCATCAGAATAACAATAATCAACGGATAGTAGATAAGTCTATCGACTTCGTTGGTACGCTCAGAAACCAGCTCCACAACACGCCTTAACCGAACCAAGCTATTCTGTGCAGCCAACTGCCCCTCTTCTACTTTAAGTGTAAAAACACCTTCAACCAACAACTCTTTTCTCAATTTACGCATCCAGTAGATACATAAACGCTGCGCATCTAGCGCTATAAAAGTCAGCAGCATCATAAATAAGACACTCAGCATGAGCACTAATCGATCAACATTAAGAACACTCTCTCCCCTGGCCGGCGAAGGCCACGTAGGCATCAGGTAAAACAGGATGGCTGCAATAGACATAAACATCACCCACATGCTAACTGCCCTGACTAATCGCTGAGGCAAACGGCCGTGAGCATGATAATCATCCCACAGCCCATCTATCGTTGGATGCTCCATCGGCTTGGACATCCAGTTATTGATCGATTCCACCTTACACACAAAAGCGTTGGACATTAGACAGAGAGTCAACAACCCTCCCCATGCCAGCGCAATTTCCAATATAGAGAATTCATATATTCTGGATACAATTGAAATCACGATACCCAACACTACAAATGAGACAGCACTCGCATACAGAGATATATTTTCAAGCAAATGACATCCAGCGTTGCGAAATACCCCCACCAAATATTCAAAATTAAAAATCTCATGGCATGATTTCGGCTTAGATGGATTACACAAAGTGGGAAAACGATGGTTTCGCCCCCCTCTATCCACACCAAAATAGTCACGACTTAAACGACCAAAATTTTTTTCAAGATCACAGATAGATTTTAGAATAAATGCCAATGCCAGCAGGAAGGCGATAAAACGAATAAAAATAGTCGGCCAAACACTTACCCCCTCAGTAAAGCTAAAGGGCTCCACATCCGACATTTGAGCCACCAAGTAAACCAGCCCCATCGACAAAACCAATCCACCACTCAACACCACAATAAGCACCCCTGAATTAGCACGAATCTGGTGCAATATAACGAGTGATAAAATCATTAAGACGGCTATCGAAATCAGAATGGATTGATAATTTTTTTGTGATGCATTTTCAGGATGAACTGTCGTTTTACCTTGTTGGATATCCCCCTCAGCACCTGACGGCGTTGAATTCTGAGATTCACTGGTATAAATCTTCTCAGATAGGCGAATCGCACCATAACGGCCGATTTCAAATACCAGAGGCTCAATCTGCCTCACCATCTCTTCCATTTTTTTGTAATCAACAGGCGTTTCATATGGCAGAGGATCCAGACATACACCATCGTTCTTTCTATTAATTTCTCCATGCTCAGCTAAATATCTAATCCGCGAATTATCAACTGCCATCAGCGTAGAAAGATAGAAAGAGGTTTGATAAGCATCACGAAACGGGGGGAAACTGTCCTGAAAACATTTGTGTAGTGACAAATCAAAATTTGAGGCGACAATTAGATTACGCGTCCAACGCCAGTGCTGTGGATGGATCATCTGAGCATCCAAGTCCGTGGTAAAAAATAACACTCCAGGAAACTCAGAACGCATAGCACGCAGCACTAGCAATTTATCGTAGATATCACTACCAAAAATACCAATAGCTTTTAGACCACCTTTAGTTTGCTGATGTAAGTGTTTAATCTGAGAAGCCAAACGACGAAGATAATCGTACTGCTCCGGCCCTATCGGGGGGTTAAACTGACGCACTTCCCCCAAATTTCCGCGGGCCAGTGAGGCACTAGCGCCCCCACTAGAGGATGTGGATACTTTTTTCGGCTGATTTAACGCATCTATCCCCCTCAGGAAATAGAACAGGTTCGGTGGCTCGCATGAACGCCCTTTGGAAAACTCGCTACACAAATTCTTTGGCAGTTCGCGACCGTAATAAGTATCTCTCTCGGTAATGATCGCTATTTGCGACAATTGATTGATATTTCTCGCCTGTAGCTCTTTATGAAGCATGCCGGCCAGCTTCTTATCTTTCCCTATGGTGCGGAGAAAATGCGGCTTTTGCTTTTCATTCACTTCTGCGATGTCGTTAGCCGTTGCAAATGGTGAATAAATATAAAATTCGTTAACACCTTTGGGCTTCCATCCCCCTTCCTCCTTGGAATTATTTAGCTCTTTAACAACTTTTTTTAAGGAATCAGAGTCCGACGGACCAAGGACGATTAAATCAATCTTGGTTGCAGGAAAAATTGTGGCGATATTGTTACTTCTATTTTTAAAATCAGTAGTGAAAAAGCTATTGTCTACCCATGCCACTATCACATCCGACAGATTAGAGCTGGACTCGTGCCTATATCGCTCCCAACGCACTTCTGTAGACACAGAAGGAGACCTACCTTCACGTTTGTCAGGGTTTTCTATACTGATTGAACATCTGAAAATCTTTCCCGGGTCTTCAGGTACATAGCCTGATTCTGAGAGTCCGGCAATTAACGCGTAACGTCTGCGAATGCGACGCTCGACACTATCTTTGTCACTTGCCACCTTAACCATGGGGGTAATGACTTTAAGTGATGTTTCGCCAGCACTGGGCGGATAGGTGCAGGGTGCAGCTGCGATACCTTCACCCTTGGTTCCTGGGTCGTTATAAAACGGATCTTGCCAGAGGCGTGCCTCCACATAATCCGCTATTTCGGCTTTGCTTCTATCAGGCTCGTTTGTGTGTGGCCTTGGACTTTGTAACGGCGTTGTATTCCAGACAAGAGAGCCAAATACCGCGAGAATCATAAATCCGATAAAAGTAAGGTCGGGACCTTCACGCGGCACAAATGGCATTGGATGTCTCCTTGTTGGAAAGGCAAAAAATATAAGTGCGCTTACAACTAGGAGAAATTTACAAACAACTTAAGCCGCATCCCCTTTTACTTATCTTATAAAGGGAGACAACACGAATTAAGATACTTTTTATATGGAAATAAACAAAAAGCCACACTCTTTACATTGGCTATCTCTAACTATTTAAAACCACGCGACTCTTTTATCCGCTCGTAGGCAGTACGTATCTCGTGCGTTTTCTCTTCAGCGATTTTCATCATCTCTGGCGGCAAACCTTTAGCCGCTAGTTTATCGGGATGATGTTGGCTAGTAAGTTTGCGATACGCTTTTTTAACTTCCGAATCTGTCGCCGTCGCATCAATATCGAGAATGGCGTAAGCGTCCTCTAGCGATAGGCCACCGGTACGCCCTGGCTGATGACTATGAATCTGTGCCCGGATCATCGCATCTAGGCGATCAAAGTCTGCTTCAGTCAGACCCAACGAGGTACAAATCCTAACCAGTATCTTGCGTTCGGCGGGGTCGAGGTCACCATCTGCATAACCAGCACCCAGCTGAATTTCGATAAACATCTGAATCAGATCATGGCGTCCAAATGCCGCACCACGCAATTTCTGCAATGCCATATCGAGATCAAACTCAGGCGATTTGCCTTGCGTAAAATATTCAATAGCCTGACGCTTGGCATTTTCATCCAGCCCCATGCGCTGCATCACCTGACGCGCCATGGCGATCTCTTGTTCAGAAACACGGCCATCTGCTTTAGCAATACAGCCCATGACAGAGAATGTTGCTTCAAAGAATGCTTGCTGAACTTTGGTTTGATGCTTGATTAGCAGATTTTTAAGCAGCTTGGCCAACAAAAATGGCATGCGTTTATCGAACTGATGACCAATGATGATGCCTATCACCAATCCCCAGAAGCCCCAAAAAATCAGGCCGATTAATCCGGCAATCAGCTTAATCACTCTTTATCTCCCGCCTCTTCCTGCTCGGCAGCCAGACGTGCAGCCTCTTCTGCTGCCTTGCGCGCGGCAATGGCTGCTTCAACCATCTCAGGGGTTTCGAGACTAATGCGGCCCAGTGCACCGCCACGATAGTCGTTCAATAACACTTCCGACGCTTTATGCAGATCAACATGCCCGC
Organism: Gammaproteobacteria bacterium; assembly: GCA_050301075.1. GTDB lineage: Bacteria > Pseudomonadota > Gammaproteobacteria > Tenderiales > Tenderiaceae > JBNKYV01. The sequence continues at coordinate 697 of JBNKYV010000011.1, read as the reverse complement.
CAGGACGTAGACCACCGCGCTTGCGGCCTATTGCTTCCAACAAACCAATATCATCCTCGGGCAGTTCTTTAAGCTTGTAGCGTTCTTTGACAACGTCTGGGTGGTATTTCAGAAAAAAGTCAGCTGCATACAGTGCAACATCTTCAAACTCGATCGCTGTATTTTTGATGGCACCGGTCACAGCCAAACGATAGCCGCTATCTTCATCCTCCACCTTGGGCCAAAGTATGCCGGGGGTATCTGAAAGCTGCACACCATCGCCCAACTGAATGCGCTGCTGCACTTTAGTTACTGCCGGTTCGTTGCCCACCTTGGCAAGTTTTTTACCGGCCAGGCCATTCATCAATGTAGATTTACCCACATTAGGGATACCCATAATCATTACGCGTGCTGGGCGCAATTCAAGATTGCGATCTCCCAACATGGTCTTGGCAATGTGCGTGATCTTCTGCGTCAGTTGGCGTACTTCGCCTTTTTTCTCCGCAACAATCGGGATGGCCTTTACGCCCTTCTCCCGCTCAAAGTATTCGCGCCACGCCTTTGTTACTTCGGGGTCTGCAAGATCACTCTTATTTAGTAACTTGATACACGGACGCTTACCGCGCAGTTGATTTACCAATGGGTTTTCGCTGCTATAAGGAATGCGCGCATCCAGCACCTCAATCACAATATCGATTTGAGGCATGCTCTCTTTGAT
>JBNKYV010000010.1:0-8061 GCA_050301075.1 Gammaproteobacteria bacterium | reverse complement strand
GGAAACCAGCTCCAGATGGCCCGCTTCTCGCAGTAGATACATGGCCCCTACTTGGCAATTTAAATATTTTGCAATGAAAGAGACTGTGTTGCGGCACAATTCAATCAGGTCCGTCTCACCGCGCAAAATATTACTTAACTCCTCCTGCCCATTCTTGAGCCACATCTCTTTTTCATTTGTTTGCGTCGCCAGCCTTAACGACTCAAGCATTTTCTTCATCGATTGGGCAAGCAGGTCTTTATCACTGCTTTCATCAACCTCGGCGTTCAAATCACCTCTGGAAATCTGCTCAGCCACAGATACCTTCTGACGAATGTTATCAACCAAGACACGGAATGAATCTGCCAGCACACCAATTTCATCATTACGATGAACGCCGACTTCAGTATTCACATCACCCTTAGCAATCGCATGCATCACCGCCACAATTTGGCCGATAGGACTTGAAATACTCTTTGAGGTCACAACCGCAATCACCAGCCCCACAAAAAAGGAGAGCAAAATCACTGCCATTAATTCATAGATAAGTGTATCGCTGGTATCTAGTGCATCACGATTAAATTCTTCTGCTTGTTTATTTGCGTCGTCTATCAGCACCTGCATCTTTTCAATCAGGAGCTTCATATTTTCGCGCCCCTGATCGATTGCCATACCACGAGCAGCCTCTAGATCACCAGTCGTATAGAGATTAATGACCTCTTCACTCAGTGCTAACCAATCCGTAAACAGCGCTTGCGCAACTCTGATATCAGCCATTTCTCCTTCATAGATACTGTTCAGAGTCTCAAACTGAGAGTTAACCTCTACGCCGTACTGGCGAATATGGCCAATCTCTCCATGAACATCCTCTTTGCCATCTGTGTTGACGATAAAGAGCAAACCAGAATGGATTTTGACAATGTTAATTTTGATATCGCGGACGATGGAGGAGATCTTGAAGGGGTGGTCGTACATCTCCTTGGTGTCTGCCGTGAGATGTCGCATCCCATCCACTGCCAACACACCCACCACCACCATTAACACCAACATGGTGGCAAACCCTGCAATCAACCTGAACCCAATGTTTACGTTTTTAAACATCAGCGCGCATCCTCTCTGGTCGGCTCTGGCTCACTCACCCTGCACAAACCCAAGCCGCCACTATTTCCTTACAAAAATTATTATTTGGTATGCGTTTAAAAACGCCAAATAAACGCACCTGTAGAGTATTAGCGGCAGGAGTAATGATCAGAAAAGGCTTATTTGAAGCATTTCTTCATCGCCCAAAACATAAGAAATTAATAATTTACCAAATTAAGCTAAGAGCTGTACCCGACTTATCTTGCGATTGTTAGATCGGCGGAAGGAATGATTCACAGTAACGAAGTTGAAATATTTTTGTAATATCATCCCCACGTTATTTTTCAGGGTTTGTAACCATGTTTTGTCGTATGAATATTCGATTCCTCTTGTCTGCTGCGATTAGCAGTCTCTTTTGCTACTTGCCGGCCACCGTTGCTGCTGCGGATGGGGTACTCATTAAAGTGCCAGAAGCATTAAACGTGCTGTATGTGAATGATGAAACCTACAAGCGCTCGTTTTTCTCTTCCGGTGGAAGCAAGGTTAAGCTGAAAGAGGGGCTCAACCGACTGGTACTTGAGTATGAAACCCTATGGGATCTGGATGCAGAGAACCACGAAGTGGTGAAATCAGAACCTGTAATGGTGAGCTTTTCCGCCAAGAACGGTAAATACGAATTCACTCTACCGGAAATCAAGAACGTAACCGCGGCAAAAGAGTTTGCCCTCAAACCCGTGCTGACACTCGTAGAGACAGGCAGCCAACGCCCCGTTGAGATCGCCCACAGCTACCGCTCTAAGGAGAAAGCTTTCCTGGCGTCGTTTAAAGACAATACGTCACGCTTATCCATCAACACTGCCCAGGCCGGATCAAACACGACTGAGGTTGGAGAGCTCCCCCTCACCATGCTGCGCTACTGGTGGCAACAGGCCTCCCCAGAGCAACAACAGATGTTTATGGAATCAGTTGGGCGATAGACAAGCAGAAAGGCTTTTCGCCAAATTGCTCATCAGTTTGAAATAGAGTTTAGGTCCGGGGGCAAGCTCCGCCCCCATAGGGTCCAAAACGGCGATGTTTACATCCAAACCTTCGGTGACAACACGCACGCTGGCATCTGAGAATTGCGGCTCACGAAAGACGCACTGCACACTACGCTGTTCAACCAGGCCGCGAATTTCAGAGATACGACGTGCACCAGGTTTGCGCTCTGGATCAACACTCAACGCGCCAATCGCATTCAAATCATAACGCTGCTCAAGATATTGATAGGCGTCATGAAACACCAGATAGGGTTCCTTTTTTAGCGGCGTCAGCTGTTTTTTAAGCTGGCCATGCAGACTATCCAACTCTCTTAACAGGCGCTCTTGATTCATTTTGTATCGCTGAGCATTAATGGGATCTATTTCAATCAAACGAAGCGCCACAGCAGTAACGATGTGCTGGGCATTAATAGGATCTAGCCAAAGATGGCCATCCTCTCCGTGGTCATGTTGATGGTGACTATGCTGGTGTGCCGGGGCACGCCATTGACCACCGTTCCGCGCGTCCAATAATTGGAGGCTCTGCAGCTCAGCGATAGGCAATGACACCGCGGGATTATCCAGCGAACGAATGACTCGTGGCAAAAAGCTCTCTACTGAGTCCCCCACCCACACCACTAGATCGGCACGGTTAAGAGCACTGCGCTGCGAGGGACGCAACATATAGTTATGGGGTGTACCGCCCCCAGTAATCAGCAGTTGAGGATTAGCTACACCATCCATCACCCCCGCGACCAAAGAGTGAACCGGCGCAATCGAGACCACCACACTAGGCGTGGCGCTCAGCGGCAGAGAAATTAACAGTGAAGCAAAAAGAAACAATAAACGCTGAAAGCGCATGGGACGCGAAAACCTCAAAAATTACGTTATGTTATAGTATAACAGTATTTTTGAGCGGGATTACGCCTTAAATAGCTGGCGAAGAATAGCAAACCAGCAAATTTGGCTGCACTATTCGACTACACTGCTAGGCGAGATACTCCATATAGTCCCCCGCATCGTGAATCTCAGACTTGTCGAAGTCAGATTGCAGCCAGAGTTCGAGCTGCTTGGCCGGCATAGGCTTGGCGATAAAATACCCTTGCACAATGTCGTTCCCCCAGCGATCAAGCTGCAACCAAACATCCATATTCTCAACCCCTTCTGAGCAAATAGACAGCCCTAGCCCGTGCCCCAAGTCGATGGTGGATTTTACGATCGCCGCATCTGATCTATTCTCCAGCATTTTAAAAATAAAGGCCTGATCCACCTTGATCTCGCTGACAGGCAACTGACTGAGATAAACAAGCGAAGAGTAACCCGTACCAAAATCATCGATGGAAAAACGAAATCCCATTTGATGAATCACATTCATCACATCTCTGGTCTTTTCCACGTTATCCATAATCGAGGTCTCGGTAATCTCAAGCATGATCTTATGAGGCGAGACTCTGTGCTTTTCAGCAAGTGCTTGCAGTTTCAACGGCAGATCGTTATCCGACATATTCTGGGCGGACAAATTCACCGATATGAACAGATCAATCCCTTGCTTCTGCCATCGCTCTGCTTGCGAAAATGCTGCCGCCAGCACCCATTCGGTCAAAGCACCAATTAAGCCGGTTTGCTCTGCCAACTGAATGAATTCCACCGGCGAAACAAATCCTCGCTCTGGATGCTCCCAGCGCATCAACGCTTCAACTCCCACCACCTGACGACTCAACATATCAACCTTGGGTTGATAGTAGAGCTGCAACCCATCGCTTGACGTTATCGCTCGCCGCAACTCTCCAAACAACAGAATACGCTCACGGCTATACTGATCATATTCGGCGCTATATAGGCTGTAGTTTGCGTATGTGGACTTGGATTGTGAAACCGCGATATCAGCCTTTTGTAATAGCGCAATTTCATCGTCGGCATGATCAGGATAGACCGCCACACCGATCTGAGCATCCACATCGATAGGCACATTATGGATATCAAACGGCCTTGCGAATATCTGGTGAATTTTTTCTGCCGCCAATATGCCTAAGCGAGCCCCAACCGTTGGCATCACCACGGCAAACAGATCGGCATCAACGCGCGCCACGGTATCAGAGCGCCTTACCGCATCACTGATTCGCTCACCCACCTGACGCAGCACCTCATCACCTGCCGTATAGCCCAGCGTATCGTTGATCTCTTTCATCCGTTTGATATCAATCAACACCAACGAAAAGGCCTTATGGACTCGATTTGCAGAAACAATGTGCTGCTTCAACAATTCAAACAACAGACTTCTATTCGGTAAGCCTGTAATTCGGTCATACAAGGAAACGCGCTCCAGTTCCTTAATATGCTGATCCTGCAAATCCATGCGTGCCCGGGTCTCCTTCTCTGCTTGCGCCTGGCTATGCTCAATTCTTTTTTCCATACGTGATGTATAAAAGCAGGACATCAACACCAACAACGAGCCGAGAACAAAGGCTGATCCCCCCATTAAGGAGACAATATTGTCCAAATGTTTCAGGTCACGGCTGTAATCACCCTGCACCATCAGATAACCGACTTCACGCTGTGCAGCATCCATCAACGGCAATTTGCCCAAATAATAATAAGAGCCTTCTGTCGAAAATATTGTTCTATCAGCTCCATTCAATACTTTAGGAACAAGATCGTGTAGAAACTCGTCATTCGCATGAGCTGTTTGGCCATAGATAGCCACTTGCTGAAATTCCCCCCACTCTAACGTTCTATCATTTCTTTCAGTAGCAATATGCTCCTTTCTGATGAGGGTGTATAAATCGACGCCAGCGGCATGGGCAATACTGTCAAAAATAGGGGAAACCTCTATACCCAACTCCAAATAACCCAGAAGTTCACCGCGATCAAAATATGGGGAAACATACCGTAGCGTGAAGGTGCCTAACGGCCCCATTTCCACACCGTAAAAATCGTCTAACTTCTCTGCTGCCCCCGCCAATGTTTGCCGGGTAATAAGGTCGCCGAAACGATTCTTCTGATGCACCCTGAGAAAGTTGGTTTTATCCAGATTGTGGAAATAAAAATGCGATATCTCCGCCTCCTGTAACAAACGATCAAATGTAGGCTTAGCGTGCTCATAAAGACGCTCTCTATCCTTTGCTATAAATAAGCGCTTTAAGGCATCGTCATTTTTCAGCTCATAGAAGGTTAATCTTAGGGTTTTGGCTCGCTCAGAGATCTCATGTTGAAAGAACTTTTCTACGGTTAACAAAGACTGTTCAAAACGTCTATCTAGATGGCGCTGCTGTTCTTTCTGCAAACCATACAAAAAGGCAATAAACAGCGCGGCAACAATGATGCCAATCGAAATGACAATTTTGGGCTTAAATTTGCCGATCATCATACTTCTGCGCATCTGCACTCATCACGTAATAAAAAGCGTTATCAACCGGGAGAGGGTCAGCACAAAGCAGCCAATAGCGAATCCGAGCTCTGCAAAGAGGCAGCTCGGTAATAGACATAGACCCCCTTACCCTGCTCGACTTCATATCGAACATTTCAGGCAAGTGTCTTTTATATCGGTCTTTTCCAGAAATTTATAAAACTACGCAAAAGCCGTAATCGAGGGAAAATGCTAACAATTCAGCAAACTGGCAAGCGTGATAACAGCGGATACGCGTATTCCTCCCCTTCGCACCTTGAAATATCCCACCATTGCATTATGTTATATTATAACAATTACACTTAGTTATTGGCCTACTCCATGACACCCTCCCAGTCACCAGACAATGCCTTTGAAAAACACGACCACCGCCACTGCGTCAAAGCAGCACTGGCGCAGGCCGAGCAGATTTGCCGTGAACGTAAAGGACGCCTAACCCCGCAACGCAAGCGCGTGCTGGAGCTGGTATGGAGCAGTCATCGTCCAGTGGGGGCATATTCAGTGCTGGAGCAACTGCGCCAGGAGGGATTTAACGGTGCACCGCCTACCGTCTATCGCGCCCTCGACTTTCTATTGGAACATGGGCTGATCCACCGTATTGAAAGCCTCAACGCCTACACCGGTTGCGCACACCCTGGCGATGAACACACAGGCCAGTTTTTGATCTGTTCGCGCTGCCAGAAGGTAGCAGAACTGGATGACCCGCGCGTGGCTGAAGCCGTGAGCGACAGTGCGGAAAAACACGGTTTTGTCGCTGACCATCAGGTCATTGAGATCAAAGGAATTTGCCCCCAGTGCCAACACGATCGCTCAGGAGCTGACCATAATGCAGACAAGTGATCTGCTTATTAACGCAGAGCGTATCTGCGTATCTCTGCATGGCAAACGCATTCTCGACAAAGTGGACCTGCAAGTGCACCGTGGCGAGATTGTTACGCTAATTGGCCCCAACGGTGCAGGCAAATCAACATTGGTACGAGTGATACTGGGATTATTAAAAGCAGACTCAGGCACTGTGACTCACGCCCGTAATACACGCATCGGTTATATGCCGCAGCGCCTGAGCATCGACTCAGTACTGCCCCTCACCGTAAAACGCTTTTTAACGTTGGCACACAAATGCTCTACACAAACATTAATAGAAACACTGACCGAGGTTGGCGCTGAGGCTCTGCTGGATGCGCCGATGCAAACACTCTCCGGCGGCGAGACCCAACGGGTACTACTGGCACGCGCCATGCTCCGTAGCCCTGATATACTGATTCTCGATGAGCCAGTACAGGGCGTAGATATCACCGGCCAGGATGAGCTTTATCGTTTAATCAGCGAGATTCGCCGCCGCCACGGCTGTGGCATTTTGATGATCTCGCACGATCTGCATCTGGTGATGAGCGCGACCGACAAGGTGTTCTGCCTCAATCGCCACGTGTGCTGCTCCGGCCACCCTGACAGTGTGCGGGTTGATCCTAATTACGTCGCCCTGTTTGGCAAAGCCCCCGTGTTGATGCCATACAGTCATCACCATGACCACAGTCATGATACCCACGCGGACATCATCAAAAAACACGGAACCGATAATCACGACCACGCGGACCATAACCACGAAGGGTGCAACCATGGATGATTTTATGTTGCGCGCCCTATTGGCGGGATTGGGTGTTGCCCTGATCGCAGGCCCGTTGGGCAGCTTTGTTGTATGGAGACGCATGGCCTACTTTGGCGACACCCTGGCGCATGCCGCATTACTGGGAGTGGCGCTGGGCTTTCTATTAGAGATCAACAGCAATCTCAGTGTCGTCGTGGTCTGCCTGGTGCTAGCGGTTGCTCTGGTCGCCCTGCAACAGCGACGCACCCTGGCCAACGACACCCTGCTGGGCATACTCTCCCACTCCACCCTCTCACTAGGTTTAATTGCACTGGCCTTTATGGAGACCATGCGCATCGACCTGATGAGTTACCTGTTTGGTGACATTCTCGCTGTTAACGCAGTAGACCTCTATTGGATTTACGGCTGCGGCGCCATTGCGCTTACTGTGCTGATTTTTATCTGGCGACCACTGTTAGCCATTACCGTGCATGAAGAACTGGCACAAGTAGAAGGTGTACCGGTTGTACGTGTGCGCCTCGCCTTAATGCTGCTAATTGCATTAGTGATTGCTGTTGCCATGAAAGTCGTCGGCATACTGCTGATTACGTCACTATTGATCATACCGGCCGCTACCGCACGCGGGTTTGCACGCACCCCGGAGCAGATGGCCATACTCGCAGCACTCATCGGCTGCATCGCAGTAGGTGGAGGATTGTTTACCTCTTTGGAATGGGATTTACCCGCAGGCCCGGCAATCGTAGTCGTTGCCGCACTGCTGTTTTTTATCAGCCCGCTCTGGATTCGTCTGTTACGCAAACAGAAGCTTGTGGTCGATAGTTAGGAAGAAATCTAAATACAAATTAGTTGAGGAAAAATAAAATGGAAATGATGATGAATATTTTTGTTTCCTTTTTTATCATCACAGTTACCGTCGTCGCCTTTGCACTACTCGGTGGCACGAATGACCAAACAGACGATACCAAGTCCAA
>JBNKYV010000009.1:0-7677 GCA_050301075.1 Gammaproteobacteria bacterium | reverse complement strand
AGCCTGCATCATCGATAGCCTGCTGCATGGCGATGTAGTTATAAGCTGCCGCATCGCCCATAAAGCGTAGGAGTTTACGATCAATGAGTTCGGCTGTATCGATATTGATAGAACCGTGTACGTGAGAGCGAAACCCCAATTCCGCATATTCGTCACTACGTTCAATACCAGACGTACCCGCTTTCAGCGCCTCAGCAACCTCTTTTACGTTGTTGCCGATGCTGGATACGATACCGAGTCCTGTAACAACTACTCGTCTCACAAGACGCTCCCTTACATATTTTCTGTAGAAGTGAACAATCCTACACGCAAGTCTTTGGCAGTGTAGATTACCTTACCATCAACTTCCATTTCTGCGTCCCCCACACCCATATAGAGTTTACGCATGATAACGCGGTTCATATCGATACGATAGGTTACCAGTTTTTTGTCTGGCGTTACCTGACCGCGAAAACCGACTTCGCCAACACCCAGCGCGCGTCCGCGTCCGGGGCCACCGCGCCAGCCAAGAAAGAAACCAATCAACTGCCACATGGCATCCAGGCCCAAACAACCAGGCATGACGGGATCACCTTGAAAGTGACAATCAAAAAACCAAAGATCAGGGGTAATATCCAGTTCTGCAATAATCTGGCCCTTACCGTGCGCACCGCCATCTTCAGTGATCGTTGTGATGCGATCAAACATCAACATGGGTGGCAAAGGCAGCTGTGCATTGCCTGGGCCAAACAATTCGCCACGGCCACAGCTGAGCAACTCTTCACGGGTAAAACTATTTTTGTTTTGCATAACAATTTGATTTTTAATATTTATTAATGATTTCTTCCCGGCAGCTTACACCCTTTTTGGAAGAAACCCCATACGCCCAACGTACTTTGGGGGCGTAAATAATAACAGAAATACTCTATTAAGGAGCCTCTGAATACTGCCCTGAGATATGCAACACCATAACCTGGATACTTTTACACTAAAAATCAGCTTGTTATCCAGCAAGCTCAACTAACCTGACCACCTCGATTGTACTCGCGTCCAGCGCCCTCCACTGCACATCCAGATCGTACACACGAAGCGCGTAAAGCTTATCGCCCGCCTGCCCGCTACGATAGGCCGGCCGGGGGTCTAGACTCAAGACTGAGAGCAGCAACGAGCGCAGTTCGGGCCAGCGCTGCTCAAATTGGGCACACTCAGACTCCGCCTGAGAGGAAAAGACAACCTGCATGGCCGATTCCGGTGAGCTTTGGGCAAACCCGCCTTTGGCATTATTTATCCCGTCTGCATAGGGAAGATAAGGCTTAATGTCGAGAATGGGAGTTCCATCCACCAGATCGAGCCCTGATACGCACAAGCGCACCTTACCTTGTTCTTTCACAATACTGTCCAACGTGACAACAGACATACCAATGGGATTAGGGCGATGCGTTGCACGCGTGGCAAACACCCCCATTTTTTTATTCCCCCCCAGTCGGGGTGGACGCACGGACAAACGTGCCTGCTGATCCAAGCAGTGATGAAATACAAAGGTAAGCCAAATATTGGAAAACACTTCGAGCCCGGTAAAAGCCTCCGCCCTGTCGTAAGGAGGAAATAGCTCTACCTCTCCACGCGCGCCCTTCACTAACCCGGGCTGGCGTGGCACGCCAAATTTATCTTTGAAACAGGAATGAACTACCCCAATGGGGGTACATTCAAAATTCATGAGAAATCACAGTCACGGTAAAATCGGAAGGATGATTATAAAACAAGGGCCGCAATTGCGGCCCTAAATTTAAAAAAACTATGTCAAAAAGCTTCGTTACACCATTGAGGCAGCAATTGCCATCAATACACATATAATCAACGCCGCACCGATTACAATTGGTGCATCGTCATCTGCAGCACTACGTGTTTGAGTAGACATTCAAATATCCTCCCCGATATTGAAATGAAAATTGATTGTGGTGAGCGAAACCGTGGCCTCATCCCCCCGCGATACACTCAAAAAAAACATAGTAAAGTGGTGCCAAATATCAAGGCGAAAAAGGATGTTTAAAAGATGTAATTAATGGGTAATATTTTCGATCTCTTCCAGTTTCTTCTGTAACTCTTCGGAAGATTTCGTATTTATACCTAATTGGCGTGCCACCACTGAATTCACGATAACGGAGAAATGCGTTGGATAATACTGTCGCAACTCTGAATCAGGGCATTGGCGTTTAAGGCATACAACAAGATCGGCAGTATCCATTCCTATATGTTTGGGAGTGGAAAACAACCCTAATAACGCCCCAGCTTTTACGAAAGATTCAGAGTACGCAATAATCGGTTTTTTGTAACGAAAACTTCCTAACAGCACACCCTGCACTGAACGACGGTTGTACAAATAAGGGTCTGGCATTAGCAGTAGCGCATCGCTATGTGTAAATGTATCACGCAAATCTCGTGGAAGTTTCATATCGGGCTGCACGTGTTTTGGCACGATTTTTACTTTGCTTGAAGCGGCCGCCTCTTGCAGTTGATCCATGTACACATGAGATACATCACCATGCAAAAAACCTAATGTATCCATCCCTGGTATAGCGAGTTTGGACAGTACAACATAACGATGTGCCGGCTGGTCGATGTACAACACTTTATGATGGGAGTTCCCCGCAAGTTGATTGTTGTCTCGCAGCCACTCATAACTACTCAATGGCATCATGGTATAGACAACCCGGGCTTTACCCACATCTTTCCCATAGAGCGATTTAGCTGCTTCAACCCCAGCTGCCACGATAATAGTGTAGCCACTCACGTCATCGACTTGACTGGCAAGCACCCTATTGGTGACAAGACTGACACTGCTTTTATCGCGAGAATCAAAACCAGCAATAAAGTCCTGATACAACGTGGACTCTTGACTGGTAATAAGCAACAGACGAGCCTGCACATTGGCACTTATTAAAAGCCCAACCAATAGCAGACAGGTTGTCTTTAGAAACGACACGTCAATATTGCCTACTTTGTTAAAACAATCACCCCCAAGCGATCGTTTATTAATCCATACTCAACTTCATTGACACATATACAGACGGATCTACCTCGTTAAAATAATCAAAATTGATCTCCGGTCTTAACAACTCCATTTCTTCGTAACGCCCGGTTAGGTTCCTTCCCATAATCGCAAACTCCGCATCAAGACCAAACAGAGTAGTCTCTTTGCCCAGTTTCATATCAAGTCGCTGAATTGGGCTACGCGTACGATTCGTTTCCCAACCTGCCATTTCGTGCATAAAGTAATGGGCAAGGCTAAATGTGTAACCATCCATAAAAGGTTTTATCAACAACAGACTCGTACTACGTTGTGGTGCCGCTTTTCTATAGTCCTTAGATGAAGAGGGATTTAAATCTTCAATGGAAGAAACGGCATGAGTAAATCGAATAGATGCACCGTCATCGAAGGTATAGGCCATTTCCATCTCTGCGCCTTCTATATTGATTGCATCCAGGTTTGTGTAGTAATCCACATCACCCGAAAGATCGGCATGAGCAACACTTTCGAGCGCAATGATTTCACGGATTTTATCTCTGAACACTTTGATGTCATAAGATAGTGCACCATCGATGCCGTGACCATTGAAACCAACTTCTTGAGATTCGATGCGCTCAACACCGGTTTGTCGCGTACCCAGAATAAAATCTTCCGTTACATCGGGACCAGCCCCAACAACCACACCACCACTAACAATGCTCGTAGAACCATTCAAAGAGTAATTGGTTGCGTACTCAAACATCGAAGGGGTACGAATCGCTCGGGAACGCGTAACGCGTAGAGAGTGCTGCGGAGAAAAGCGATAGTTAACACCTACGCGTGGTGAGCGGTCTACGCCTGTGGTGCTATAGCTTTCCAACATAACGCCAACGTTAACCAGCCATTTGCCATCCGGGTCCCATTCAACATTACCGAATCCGTACTTCAGGTGGTTACCAATTTCGCTGTTACCCAACAGATGCTGCCCACCCCAGACAGTATCCTGACGAACACCACCACCCCAGACAGTACGAACGTAGTCATTAACACTGGCGTTATGCTGAAGCTCAAGATCATAACGTTCAGTACGGCGACTAAAATCAACCGGGAGAGGATCTAATACAACATCCACACCGGGCCCCAAACTAGTCAGTACGTAATCTCTGATAGTGAAATTTTCAAAATTGCGTTGAAAGATGTGATACAGCTGCAAGGAGATGCTCTGATCTACATCAAAAGAGTGTTCCCAACGAATATGTTGATGGTGATTTAGAACCTCTTTAACACGATCAGGACTCAAGTCAGACCATCTATTTTCGACTTCGCGCGTTCCCATCCCTGTTCCACCTTCTATGGTGATCACATCATCAGCGGTAGCGTGATAATCTGCGCGGAACGAAAGCTTTTTGGTACGTTTTGAGTCGTAACGATAGACAAGGCCGTCATCTTGAGAAAATGACGCGGAGACACGGTAATCCCATTTACCTGATGAATCCCCATGGCGCACGTACGTTTCTCGTACGCCTTCATCCCCTACGTTCACCTTCACGGAGCTTCCCTGATCAGCAACCGCATGGTGAGTGATGATGTTAATAACACCTAAAAAGGAGTTTGCACCATAGCTCGCTGAGTTTGGTCCACGCACAACCTCAATGCGCTCGATATCATCCATGGTGATATGCAACGTCGCCCAAGGGATACCACCGATTGCCGTGGTATAGATAGAACGCCCATCAATCAACACCTGCATACGTCGCGCATAACGATCAAGCGACATGTGATAACTCACCGAGGGTGTATGACCATCGTGATAGCCGACGATAAAACCGGGCACTAACCGAAACAGCTCGGGAATCTCCCTGGCACCGGATGCCTCAATCATTTCGCGCGTGATAACCGTTACCGCCACTGGCGAATCAACCACGGGTTGCGCCATACGCGTAGCCGACATAACCATGGGAACATCACCCCAGAAGGCCTCTTCACTCATCGGAGGATCCAACGCCGCCAGCATCTCTTGAGCAGAAACGGAGCTGGCTATTAACGTTCCTGAAAACAGAGCACAGCTCAACGTCGCTCTTATATATTTAGTGGTTTTTGCGTTCATGGTGACGGGTGTCCTCTAACTTTATTGTTCACTAGAGTTTGTTGTTCTTAATTATTACTTGGTTATTGCTAACAACTGCCCCGAAGGTCAAATGTATTCAATTACTTATCGTACAACACCACCAGTATGCCAACCCTTTTATAAATAAGGAAATAGGCACGTGCGAGCGTGAGCCGTTTATAACTCAACTTTATTGCTACATCGGCCGCTGTTCTAAAGAGGTAAGTCTTTTTTAGAAAGGGACACCATGAGCAAACTGTTCGAAGGACTGGAACGTATAGAAGAAGCGCGCGAAAGCATTAAAGGCGCAAGCTTTATGTCAGGCGTGTTTCTAGGTAAACCGGATTTTAATTTACTCCTCCCACCTGTAGAGACGCAGGAAGAAAAAGCGGAAGGACTCGCCTACTGCAAAAAGATTGAAGAGTTTCTAATCAAACATGTCGATGCCGATGAGATCGAACGTAGCGGCAAAATTCCTCAACATGTATTAGATGGTCTGTTGGAACTCAAAGCCTTTGGCATGAAGATTCCGGTTGAGTATGGCGGCTTGGGCTTCTCCCATAAAAACTATGGTCGTGTACTGACCGTTATTGCCAGTTGGAGTAACATTCTCTCGCTCACGGTTGCAGTACCGCAGTCCATCGGCATCGCTATGCCGATCATGCTGTTTGGAAACGAAGAGCAGAAGAAAAAGTATCTGCCGCTAGCTGCGGATAAAATCATCTCCGCCTTTGCGCTCACAGAACCCTCCACCGGCTCTGATGCAGCCAATGTGCAAACCGAAGCCGTATTAAATGCAGACGGCACGCACTTCACCGTTAATGGTAATAAGCAATGGTGTACCAATAGCCCAATTGCTGACTACATCACTTTAATTGCCAGAGTACCATCCAGAAAAGAGACTATAGATGGCAAAACGGTATGGGTCCCCGTAGCCAATGGTGAAGGTGCTGAAGAAAAAGTCCACACTGCGTTCATACTCGATATGAAGTCGCCCGGTGTGGAGGTTAATCAACGCTGCCAGTTTGAAGGCTGCCGCGGCATTGAAAACGGCTACATGACCTATACCGATGTCAAAATCCCTTCTGACAGAATTATTGGCGATGTGGGAGCGGGACTACGCTACGCGCTCTCTATATTAAATATTGGCCGCGCAGTAAGCGTACCGGCGATCTGTCTAGGTATGGCCAAGCAAGCTTGGCAACCCACCATTGATCGCGCCAATACTCGCACCACATTTGGCAAACCACTTAGCTCACGCCAAACACAACAGAAACGCATTGGCCGCATGGCCACCAAGCTCTTCGCTATGGAAGCGATGTGTGAACACGTTTGGCACATGGCCGATCAAAAACAGTATGACGTGCGCATCGAAGCCGCCATTACCAAGATATTCTGCTCGGAAGAGACTATTCAGTTTCTTAACGACTCCCAGGTTATCTTTGGCGGTATGGGCTACGAAACAGCAGATTCAAAACGCTTTCGCGGTGAACCCGCTTTTGGTCTGGAACAATTGGTGCGTGACGCGACCATGTATCGCATTGGTGAGGGTGCTACCGATATTTTGCGCCCATTCGTTGCACGCGAAGGTCTCAATACCCATCTGGAGCGCATAAAAAACTTTATCGAAAATGGTTTTAGCTTTGGCGAATTTAAACAACTCGCCAGCTTTTACATCCCCTGGTATTTATCCCAATGGAAGAAGCAGGCCATTCCTGATCGATCTGAATTCAGACAACACCCTGTTCACGACAAACTCAGCTATGTCGAAAACATCAGTCGTGCTTTGGCCCGGCGCATTTTTTACGCCATGTTGCTTAGACGTGAAGAGATGCGTGACGACCAAGGCCGGCAAGATTGCATCGCCATGATCGGCGAAGAGCTGTTTGCCATCACGACCTGCGCACTCTATGCACAACAGTTAAATCGCGATGATGCCTGGCAACTGGCGAACGAGTTTTATCGCAGTTCGCGCATGCGAATTCGCAAACTCCTATGGCAATTACTGCATAACGATGACCGACACTCTGAGGCCATCGGCAAGCATGCCATCACCAATCAATATTCAGAGTTAAATCAAGGCATTATCCAACGCGACCTGGAAGATTACCGGCAGTCGTAAATGATTTTCAGCGCTCTGTCACCCTACCTTATATAAAAGGTAAACATCCGCATAACAGATGCCGATATAGGGTGGGTAAGCAACAACAAACGGGGGAACGGGCACATCAACTCGACTGCTAGTTTAGCTGGATAAGGAGTAAACATGAGTGACGCAAAAACAGAGTCCATTCAACCACCCATTAAGAGCCTGGGTGGGCACACGGATGTTTTTGACAAAGCGGCATACATGGGCTTCGGCGACATCCATTTTAAACATGATGCTGAGTCAGGATTGCGCGCCATTATCGCCATCCACAACACCAACCTGGGACCTGCTCTAGGTGGTTGTCGCTATGTTCCCTATCCATCAACAGAAGCTGCACTGGCAGATGTGATGAATCTATCCCGCGCCATGAGTTACAAAGCAGCCATGGCGGGGTTGCCACTAGGTGGTGGCAAAGCGGTCATCATCAAACCAGAA
>JBNKYV010000008.1:0-3656 GCA_050301075.1 Gammaproteobacteria bacterium | reverse complement strand
TACGATGTCAGTAAATTTGAGGGTTACGGCAAATTATCCGGCAAGAAGCTGGAAGATCTGCGTGCCGGTGAACGCGTCGCTGTAGACGAAGTGAAAGATGACCCCATGGATTTCGTGTTGTGGAAGGCCGCCAAGCCGGATGAGCCATCATGGGAATCCCCTTGGGGCAATGGCCGTCCTGGCTGGCACATCGAGTGTTCGGCGATGTCTACCAACTGCTTGGGCCACTCTTTTGATATTCACGGTGGTGGTCTGGATCTGCAATTCCCGCATCATGAAAACGAGATTGCTCAATCCGAAGGTGCAACCGGCTGCAAATTCGTCAATGTGTGGATGCACAACGGCTTTGTGCAGATCAATGAAGAGAAGATGTCCAAGTCGCTGAACAACTTCTTCACCCTGCGTGAGGTGTTGAAGGAGTATGCGCCAGAGGTAATGCGTTACTTTATTCTGGCTAGCCATTATCGTAGCCCGCTGAATTATTCGGATCAAAATCTGGATAGTGCTAAAGGTGCGTTGGAGCGCTTTTATAACGCGTTGCGTGGTGTTGAGGCTGCAACTGTGACTGATGCGGGTGAGTATGAAGCCCGTTTCCGCAAGGCCATGGATGATGATTTTAATACGGTTGAGGCAATCGCTGTGTTGTTTGAAATGGCCAATGTGTTGAACAAGGCTAAGGCAGAGGGCGATTCCGCCACTGCAGAGCAGCTTGCCGGTCAGTTGCGTCATTTGGGTGGTGTGCTCGGTTTGCTGCAAGACGATGCCGATGCCTTCATGAAAGGCGGTGCGGCAGAAGGAGGTTTAAGCGATGCGGAGATCGATGATTTGATCGAGCAGCGTGCCACCGCCAAAAAAGAGAAAAACTGGGCAGAGGCAGATCGCATTCGCGATGAGCTGCAAAACCAGGGGGTTGTGCTGGAAGATGGCGCAGGCGGCACTACTTGGCGTCGCGGTTAACCCTGATCCTGTCAGCTAGATCAAAACAAAGCCACCTGCGGGTGGCTTTGTTGTTTTTAGAGATTACTCGGCGACTAATTGTTCGCTCTTATACCAGCCATCAGGGCTGAGAGCCTCTGCGAGATAGGGTAGCGCTGTTTCCATCTCGGCTTTCAGCGTCCAAGGTGGATTGATAACCACCATGCCACTGGCTGTCATGCCAAAACCAGTGTTGTCTGGCTCCAGGCCCAGCTCAAAATAGTGAATATTGGGCATGCCGCTGTCGACCAGTGACTGGTGTAGCTCGCGGATGCGGTAGCGATCCACCACTGGATACCACAGTGCATAGGTGCCGGTGGCAAAGCGGCGATGGGCTTTGGTAAGGGTTTTGACGGTTTCCTGATAGTCCTTTTTGATTTCGTAGGGTGGGTCTATCAGAATCAGACCACGGCGCTCTTTGGGGGGCATGTTGGCAACACAGCCCTGGAAGCCATCTTCAGCAAAGACTTTGATCCTGCGATCGCCTTTTACGTTGTTACGCAGCAATTCCACTTCGTTACTGTGGAGTTCATATAGGGCAATCCGGTCCTGTTTACGTAGCAGTTGTTGGGCAAACCAGGGGGAACCAGGGTAGTGCTGTAGTTGGCCATCGGGATTCAGTTTGCGGATTAGCTCAACATATTCTTCGACGATTTCAGGCAGATCATACTGCTCCCACAGGTGGCCAATGCCATTTTCGTATTCGCGGGTTTTGTTGGCGCTTTCTGAATCCAGCGCGTAGGCGCCTGCCGCAGAGTGGGTGTCCAGGTACAGTAGCGGCGCATCTTTTTTTATCATGTAGGCGAGAATACGCTGTAAAACCAGATGTTTCAGCACATCCGCGAAATTGCCTGCGTGATAAGAATGGCGGTAACTGAGCATGAAATAGATAAATCTCTGTCTGCAAAACGGGCGATTATGTCGTGCTTTGTGGGGCAGGCCAAGTAAAACACGAGTCAAAATCGAAACCGCTTGTCGTCTCTATCCTCTGCCGATAGTGAATTTTCTTCTAATTCGTTATGATTAGAGGAATAAGTGAAGGATTGTCTTAACAATCTCTAATATAACTATAGTTTTCAAGGCAACGTGAAGCTGCTACGACCCAAATCCCTAGTACAACTCATATTTGCCGGTTTCATCCTCGTGGTGTTGCCGCTGATATTGGCGTTGTTGTACGCAGTGATTGCGGTGGACAAGCTGGCTGCGCAGAATCAGCAAACGGTTTCGCATGCTGTGATGGCTACACGGGGCAGTCACATGTTGATCGAACAGATCAGCCTGATGGAGCGGAATTTGCGCCAGTACCAGATTCTTGGTGACGAGGCGCTACGTGAGGTGTACGAGGAGAATCGCTACCGCTTTCTCGACACGTTAGGCCAGCTGGGCATGTTGGATCTGCCGGATGAGCTGAGTCAGAAGCTTAATGATTTGGCTGGGCGCGAGTATGATCTTTACGCCAACCTGCGTGTCTCCTCTTTTCAACTCGATTCATTATTGGTCTCCAGCGAATTTAATGCCCTGGATGGTAATGCTCAGGATATCCTGGTTCAAAGCCGCCAGCTGATCGATAGCGAGGTGAAGCGTACTCAGGCGGCGGCGGTCAGTTCGCAGCAGAAGCTGGTTTGGGCGGCTGTGGGACTGGTGCTGCTGACTGTTGTGTTGGCGGTTGCTTCCTTGATTGTTATTTCCAAGCCACTCAGACAAATGGACGAATCCATACGCCGTTTGGGTGGTGGTGATTTTAAAACCAAAGTGGAATTGAGTGGGCCGCGAGATATTGAGCAGTTGGGTGGGCGTCTGGACTGGATGCGTACCCGTTTGCTGGAAGCGGAAGAAGACAAGCTGCGTTTCTTGCGACATATCTCTCACGAGCTTAAAACGCCATTGACCAGTATTCGTGAGGGTACGGAGTTGATGCGTGAAGGTATTTCGGGCGAATTAAACAGTCAGCAGGGTGAGATTGTTGAGTTGTTGTATGACAACAGCATTCAACTACAAAAGCTAATAGAAGATCTGCTGAATTTTAATACCGTATCTGCTAAAGGTACGGTTCTGAATCTGCAACCGGTGCGACTGGACGAGGTAGTGGCGGATGCTATTCAGAAATATAAGGCGTCTGTTATGGCGCGTAATCTCAAATTTGTCACCAAATTAGGACAGGTGACGATTTTGGGGGACCGGGAGAAACTGCGTACAGTCATTGATAATTTATTGTCCAATGCAGTTAAATATTCACCGGATATGGGTTGCATCAGGGTTGGGGTGAACGCCAAGTCGGGATATGCTGTGTTGGATGTGCTTGACGAAGGCCCTGGCATTCCGCACGAGCAACAACGGCTGATTTTTAAGGCGTTTTATCAAGGCTCGGTGCAACATACCGGACATGTAAAAGGATCTGGAATTGGGCTTTCTATTGTAAAGGAATACGTTCATGCTCACGGAGGGAGAGTGGCAGTGATGAATAAAGTTAAGCGAGGAGCACATATGCGCGTTGCCTTGCCGGTGAAGAGGAAGGCGGCATGAGTTTCAAAAAAGTATTGGTCGGAGGCGTGATTGCCTTAATGCTCACGGGGTGTGCCAGCATTGAATCGGTCCATACGAGCCAAACGTTGTTAGATGAGTATCGTTTGGTGGGTGAATGGAGTGCAGACGAAGCTCAGCGCAAGATAGCATCTCTGGAG
>JBNKYV010000007.1:0-6154 GCA_050301075.1 Gammaproteobacteria bacterium | reverse complement strand
TTCACTTCGTCTACAGCGACGCGTTCACCGGCACGCAGATCTTCCAGCTTCTTGCCGGATAGTTTGCCATAGCCTTCAAACTTGCTGACGTCGTAGTAAACGTCGCCGTTATCCGCCGGATAGGCATAACCTTTGTCGATCAGCGTCTGAATCATGTCGAGGATCTGCCCCATTGAGGTGGTCGCTTTGGGCTCCTGATCCGGAGGCAATACACCCAGCGCCGCCGAATCTTCGTGCATCGCCTCAATAAAGCGCCCGGTCAGGCTATCGATGCTCTCGCCATTTTCGTTGGCGCGCTTGATAATTTTGTCATCAATATCAGTAATATTGCGCACGTACGTTACGTCGTAGCCGCTATGACGCAGGTAACGCGCCACCATATCGAACACCACCATCACGCGGGCGTGCCCCACGTGGCAGTAGTCGTAAACAGTCATACCACATACATACATCCCCACCTTGCCGGGCTGAATGGGCTTGAACTCTTCTTTCTGACGAGAGAGGTTGTTATAAATCTGAAGCATCTATCGGGCCTTTGCCTACGCCGGTTATCAATCTGCGGCGTATTTTAGGGGTTGCCAAGGTCGGTTTCAAATAGTGTTGCTTTTTTAAGCGAGCCAAAGCCGATATGATTAGCCCCTTCTTTAAACATTTCACTCATTTGGGAGTCACGATGAAGAAACTAACCGGTGCATTTATTTTCGCTTTAGCGGCCCTGTTCAGCAGCGTTATCAACGCAGCGGGCAATCCCCATGTTTTGATGGAGACCAATATGGGCAGCTTCACCATTGAGCTGAACCCGCAAGCAGCACCCAAAACAGTGGAAAACTTCATTGGTTACGTAAATGACGGTTACTACAACGGCACGTTATTTCACCGCGTCATCAAGGACTTTATGATTCAAGGCGGAGGCTTCACCGAGGGTCTGCGCAAAAAAGAGACTAAAGATCCCATCAAAAACGAAGCACGTAACGGCCTGAAGAACGTACGCGGCACTATCGCAATGGCACGCACGGGCGACCCGCATTCAGCAACAGCCCAGTTTTTCATCAATACCGTAGATAACGCTTTCCTAGATCACACTGCACCCAACTCTCGCGGCTGGGGCTATGCTGTTTTCGGCAAAGTGGTTCGCGGCATGGATGTAGTGGACAAAATTCAGTCTGTTCAGACTAAAGCACAAGGCATGTACCGCGATGTGCCTGCGGCTGACATCATCATCAAAAAAGCCACCGTTGTTAAATAACTAGTATTAAGTTAGGAGCTTCCGTTGAGCACGCTGTTTGTTGCAGACATTCATCTAGGTGGCGAGCACCCTCACATCAGCCAACGTTTCAACGACTATCTACGCCAGGCAGCCCCTGGCGCAGATGCGCTCTATATTCTGGGCGATCTGTTTGAAACCTGGATTGGTGACGATGCCGCGCAAAACGAACATCTAGCGACCATTGAAACACTGCGCTCGCTCACCCAAAATGGCTTGCCTGTTTATGTGATGCACGGTAACCGTGATTTTCTACTACGAAAAAAATTTGCCTCGGATACCGGCTGCCAGATCATTACCGATCCAACCGTTATCGACCTATACGGCACCCCTACGCTGCTAATGCACGGCGATACGTTGTGTACTGATGACACTGCCTATCTGACATTTCGCCAACAAGTGCGTGATGAACGCTTTCTGCAGGATTTTCTATCCAAATCAATTGAGGAACGCGTTGCCATTGCTCGCCACATCCGCGAAAGCGCACGCAGCGAAGCCAATAAGAAATCGGCAGAGATCATGGACGTGAACCAAAATGCGGTTCTTGAAGTGATGCAGCAACATGGCGTACATCAATTGATTCACGGGCATACGCATCGACCTGCTGTCCATAATATCGAGATCGACGGCGCCCCCGCGCAGCGCATCGTGTTAGGAGACTGGTATTCACAAAACAGCTGGCTGGAGTGTGATGAAGATGGTTGCAGACTCTCTAACCTGCAACCGTAATACCTACTGAGCCGAACCCATCTCTTTAGCGCGCGCCTGGCGCGCTTCAGTTTCGCGCCCGGTGCGCACCACATCCCAGTGGGCATCCATCTCTGGCCAACCCTGCATATGGCGAGCGGCAAGATCAGCCAATGCATCGATATGATCCTGACGATCATTCAGTGCAGGAATATAGGTGAACGATTCACCACCTGCTTTCAGGAAAATCTCACGATTTTCCACTTCGATCTCTTCCAGTGTTTCCAGGCAGTCAGCAGAAAATGCAGGGCATACCACCGCCACTTTTTTCACACCTTGTTTAGGCAGGCTCTCCAATGTTTTATCTGTGTAAGGCTGTAACCACTCTTCACGACCAAAGCGTGATTGGAAGGTCACCATCCACTGATCATCACGCAGCATTAGCTCTTGCGCTGTTAAACGTGCCGTTTTATGACACTCGCAAAAATAGGGATCGCCGTTGGTGAAATAACGCTTAGGCATTCCATGAAAAGAGAAGATCAGCTTCTCTGGCTTACCTTCAGTTCTGAAGTGATCGAGGATGCTGTTGTTCAACGCCTGAATATACTTTTGATCATCATGGTAATGATTGATGTAACGCATCTCTGGCATCCAACGCCAGGTTTTCAACTCATCCATCACTGCATCAAATACCGATGCCGTCGTGGTTGCGGAATATTGTGGATACAAGGGCAGCACCACAATACGACGCGCACCCGCCGCTTGCAGTCGTTGCAAACCATCGGCAATAGAAGGCGAACCATAACGCATCGCCAACTCAACCTTTACCGGACCACGCACGCGTTGCTCCAAGGCAAATTGCAGAGACTGTGCCTGACGTTTGGAAATATTCAAAAGCGGCGCACCCTCGTCAGTCCAGACCGACTGATAGGCATGCGCGGATTTTTTGGGGCGTGTGCGCAGAATGATGCCGTTAAGAATCAGCCACCACAACGGACGCGACATCTCGATAACACGGGGGTCCCAAAGGAACTCACCCAAGTAGCGACGCAGTGCAGACGGTGTTGGCGCATCAGGAGACCCCAAGTTGCACAACAACACACCAATACGCTCTTTGGAATCGTGACGATAATTCTGTACGTTTTTATACTGACTCATTAAACAACATCCACCCCGGACAAATCTCAGCGTGTCAGTATACCGGAGTCATTTCCTTGTTGCGCGCCCAAGCATTTCCATCGAATGACGGCGTGAAGAATCGTTACAACCAAAGCAAACCGTTAAAGACGGGCGACTTTTTCCTCTTCTTTGTAGGAGCTACCCCAATCTTCCAAGCCCCCATGCAAGATTTCGTCAAAGACGTTATTGCCTAAAATTGCCTCGACAGAATCGGGCACACGCAACAGATGCGGGCGATTTTCAACAATATCGAGAAATTTCTCGGTCAAATGGGGATCCATCCAGCCATTAAGCATCTCTTGTTTCATGATGCCGACAACCTCGGAGGACGGTAGCGCCTTTTTATAAGGGCGTTCGCTTAGCAAGGCATCGTAAACATCTACGATTTGAAACACTCTCGCTAACAGTGGAATCTCCTCGCCTTCTAGCCCAGCAGGATACCCACTACCGTCCCAACGCTCATGATGATGCTGAATGATCGGCACAGCCATCGCCATACTTTTTAAGGCACCGCAAAGACGTGCACCAATAGTGGTGTGTTCACGCATAATTGCCCACTCATCTGCATCGAGCGGCCCGGCTTTAAGCAGAATGCGATCCGGAATACCCAACTTACCCAAATCATGCAGCACACCACCACGGAACAAAGCTAACTGCTCCTCCTGACTCAGCCCCAGCTCACGACCAAACACCATGGCCACATGGCTGAGTCGCGCACAGTGATCGCCGGTATGGATATCTTTGGCCTCAACCATTCGGGCCAATGCAAACAGCATCGACTCAGCAGTATCCAACTGATCTGTCATACGTTTGTGATTTGCAGCGGCAGTCACGCGGGCGCGCAACTCATCATGGGAAAAGGGTTTGCGAATAAAATCGTTGGCACCGATTTGCAGGCTGCGCGAAAGTGCATCAGGCTCTGTGCTCGCCGTCACCATGATCACCTGCAGAAACCGATAATCGATATCACTGCGCAGACGTTGGCAGATCTCTTCGCCGTCCATATCAGGCAACTGCCCATCCAGCACGAGCACATCAAAGCTCTGCCGCGCTAATGCATCAAACAGCGCCTGCCCTGTAGCGACAGTAGCAACGCGAAAACCAACGTCTAAAAGAATTTTTTTGGATAGCTGTTGATGAATAGCATCTGCATCGGCTATCAAAACGGAAAACGGAGTACTCCAACGGGTATTGCTCTGTATTTTGTGGCTGGCCATACAAGCGAAAAAAAGCCCCATTTAGTTATAATTATATCCATTCAGACAAACCGCTATGCATCACTGACGCACAACGACTCTCCAGCCATCTGAACTTACCCCTAAAGGACTTATCGTTATTATAATTTTCTGCGGGTCAGCCCCACTATGTAAGCCACCCCGACTTAAATAGCTCGCTGACCTGCTTCATCGGTTACCGGCACACGCCCACTCGAAGCTGGCGTGACACCCATAGCCTGAAATAATACTTTTTTATCAAACGGTTTAGACAAACAGGCTTCTGCCCCTGCACCCAGAATTTTTGATTCGTTTTCTGGCGTGAAATAGCCAGTCATCGCGATCACTTTGATGTGCTGGGTTTCAACATCTTCCTTAATTTGCTGACAAACGGCAAACCCATCCAAGCCAGGCATTTTCAGGTCGAGCAGAACGATATCTGGTGAAAAAAGATGAATCTTACGGCCAGCATCAAAACCATCGTGCGCGGTTGCGACAACTACGGGATCAGGAAGTGTTGCGAGAAGATCTGCGAGATAACGGGCAAATGAACGATTGTCATCCACCACTAACACTTTAGTTGGTCCGTCAGAAGCAAACTGCATACCTCGCTCGCGGGCGAAGGCTTCTACATCTTGCTGAAGAAAACGGCGGTGACCGCCAGCGGTGGTAGTGGCTTTCAACCACCCTTTTTGTGCCCACTGTCTAACGGTAACGGGAGAGACCATGAGCAATTCAGCCACCTCGTTGGGGGTCATGTAGGCACGATCATGGCCGCGTCGCATCAAGGTCTCTCCCGTTAACGTCTAGTTTACACCAATGTTCCAATCGTCTCAATCGAAAAAATCGGTTTAATCGATTCTATCGTTAATAACGTTTTCGGCGCAAGTTAAAAAAACTTTAGACCGCGAAAAAAAATATTTCAAAGGTAAGCCAGCCCTGTAAATCTAGGCCTTGCTTACCCTAAACCGACCTCCTTATAGATTCCATCCTGTTTTAGTCGGTTATAGTCCATAAGAATCTTGTCGTGATCAAACGCCAGTTCGATATCCAATTGATCTGACTGAATAATTCTCAACTCTTTGGCATCGTCCTGCGCCTTGGGCGTTCCTGTCGCCTCTGCCACGTATACCAGACTAATGGTCTGGCCTCGCGGGTCGCGGTCTGGCTTTGAATAGCATCCCAGTAATCCTTTTAACCGCACATCCAGGGATGTTTCCTCCTTGGCCTCACGTATCGCTCCCTGCTCCACCGTTTCTCCCATATCGATGAATCCGCCGGGAATTGCCCAGCCATAGGGAGGAAACTTACGTTCGATAAGAATTATCGGCCTGCCGGGACGATCGATTAATTCGATAATGATATCCGCCGCGACCGGGGGTGTTTGTGGTCTTCCCATACCCTGTTAATCCTGTTTGCGTTGAAAACGAATGATATGGCGGCGCTGGCGTTTATCTGGCCGCCGCTCTGGTTTGTGCAAACTCTGCGATAACAGACGCCGCTGCTCTGCCTGTGTCTCGCGCGCTTCGCGGCTAGCCTCTGTCTCTTCATATAAGGTTTGTGCCACCTTGGCAGGGCCACGCTTGCCGGAAATATCCTGCACAACGACAACCATCTCCACCTGACCTTTTTGAATGCGCAGCTCATCCCCTACATTCACGGCGCGCGATGGCTTTACGCGACCACCGTTCACGTGCACGTGGCCGCCGTTGATCGCATCCGTTGCCAAGCCACGCGTTTTAAAAAAGCGCGCCGCCCACAACCATTTATCAATTCGTATTTTTTCTTCCGACATAGAAACATCATAAAC
>JBNKYV010000006.1:0-5765 GCA_050301075.1 Gammaproteobacteria bacterium | reverse complement strand
GAGTCAAAAGAGCCTGTTTCGACACTGTCATACACAATGTGTCGACTATCCAAATATTGCTTAACGGTACCTGCGATTGGCATTTCAATCCCCACGCTTATTTCCCTCACCGCTGCAGCGCAAATCCGTATGCCATGGTGCTCCATCCATCCCTGCTCACTCTTTGACCAGGGTACTGCAGTAGCCCCCCCGGGCTACATGACTAGAACATCAGGATATCACATACATTCTGTACGGCAATGCGCAAAAAAATTTGTAGCTTTTACAACAGGATATATAGGCCTAAGGATAAAAACCTTTAGCTTTCTAAGATAACTTTCTGGAGAAAACACTAAATTTGGCGCAAAAAACATAAAAAAGGCCATGACAAGTTGTCACGGCCTTTATATAGAAACGAACTAAATAAAGATTTAGCGCGTTAGTTACATCACTTAATTGCTAGGCGCTGAACACACCTGGGCATACTCTTCGTAACCGGGCGCCTCACCTTTACCGCTACAGTGTGGGCAAGATGGATTCTTAGGTAGCTTGAACTCATTAAAGCTGCTGTTCAACGCATCGTAGTAAAGCATTTTACCCAGCAGAGGTTTGCCCATATTCAACAATACCTTCAGCACCTCTGTTGCCTGCAACAATCCCATCACACCTGGCAGGATACCCAACACACCAATCTCTGAACATGAAGGCGCAGAACCTGGCTCTGGTGGATTAGGGAACATACAACGATAACAACCGGTTGGGCTGTCTGGATGGCCTGGCCAGAACACAGTCAACTGACCTTCAAAACGGTATACCGCTGCGTGGATGTTTGGTTTGTTCAATTTCACACAGGCATCGTTCACCAGATAACGGGTTGGCAGGTTATCTGTACCATCGACGATTACATCGTACTGAGAGAAGATCTCGTCTACGTTGCTGGCATCCAGGCGTTTCTCATAGCCCACCACCTCAACGCCTGGGTTGAGTGCTTCGATCGCTTCGCGTGCAGAGGCCACTTTAGAGATACCCACGCGCGCTTCGGTATGAATAATCTGACGTTGCAGATTACTGCGGTCCACCACATCATGATCCACCAGACCAATCGTGCCCACACCGGCTGCCGCCAGGTAGTACGCACAAGGCGAACCCAAACCGCCGGCACCAATCAACAGCACTTTGCTGTCTTTCAATTTCAGCTGACCTTTCTCACCCACTTCTGGCAACAGCAAATGACGCGAGTAACGCTCTTTATCATCAGCTGTCAGCGTGCGCGGAATATCAAACGCCATGCCTTGATTCTTCCAGCGATTAAAACCACCGGCCAAAGAATTTACATTGGTGTAACCCAGATTACACAGCGCATCGGCTGCAAACAGTGAACGCACGCCGCCAGCGCACATCACCACCAAGGGGCGATCTTTATCCTGCACCTGGTCTTCGATACGCAGCTCTAGAAAACCACGGCCAATGCGCAAAGAGTCAGCAGGCGTACCGTTGGCAATCTCATCTGCCTCGCGCACGTCGACCAGCAGACCACCGTTATCGATAATCTCTTTGGCCTCTTGAGGCTCGACTTCATTAATTTTTGCTTTTAGCTCCGCCAGACGACGGTCCATACCCTTCATAATTCACTCCCATTGTGCGCCAAGCCTAATCCTGCGAAGGCGCGGAATCTGTTTATTCTGTTCATGACGATGAGGATTGAGACCTCAAGGCCCTTTATAAATTCCACTGCTTAGATTTCGAGGGCACTATTGTGCCAACTTTAATCAGTAATGGCCATTCGTCAATCAGGGGTTTTCGCGCAGCGGAAGCCCAGATCAACAAATGTGTAGCCGGGCCCCAGATTAAAACGGTAGCTGGCGCGGTAGAAATGACTGATCACATAATGACCCAAACCACCCCAACCGCCGCCGCGTACCACGCGCATCTTCTCGCCAAAGTCCTCGCTCGTATAATCACTGCCGGGATAGGCGTCATACCAGTCTGCCGTCCACTCCATCACGTTGCCGGCCATATCATGCACACCATAGGGAGATACACCCTGCGGATAAGAGCCTACTGGCGCAACGTTATGCGGCCAACCCTCGCCCGTTCCGGCATTGAGCTTGGTGTCATCCCACTCATTGCCCCAGGGATATTCACGACCATCATGGCCACGGGCAGCCTTTTCCCACTCCATCTCGGTGGGCAGGCGTTTGCCGCTCACCTCGCAATAGGCTTTGGCGTGACGCCAGGTCACCCCCGTCACCGGCAGATTATCGAACTCAGCCTGATATTTGAGAATGGCTTCGAATAGCTCTTTTTTCTCCATCTGGCGCACGTCCATATCCAGCTTAAAGGTGTTTTCCGCCAGCTTGCGCAGCGTCTTTTCATCCGCATACGAGAGCACGTCCGCTTTAAGCAGATAGCCGTTCTCTTTCCAACCCACCGGGATAAAAAAGTTATTTTTGATAACAAAATCGCGATAGTCGCTGTTAGTGACCTCGTATTTATCGATCCAAAACTCTGGCAGTTTCAGCGTACGTTTGGGGCCTTCATCCACATACCAGGCCTTCATAGTGCCAAACTCAGCCGCTTTGCCATCATCATCTTTAAGCTCACTGCCCATAATGAAAGGCCCAGCGGGAATACGCACCATATCCTCCGGCATGGCAGCAAATACACTCGCTGAAACCATCACAGCACTCACTGCAAACGCCCAAACAGACTTATTCATTCACACTCTCTCTCCAAGTAGGGACCCACATGGTATAAAATTTCCTACACGCGCTCCAAATTAAGAGTACATGATCATGAAAAAGCTAATATCAGCGGCGTTTATCGCTGCCTCGCTAAGCGGTTGCGTACAATTCCAGATTGGCCACAATTTTGATCTACAGCAGGTGAAGTCATCCATTCAGCATGGTGTCACCACACAAGATCAAATCAACACCATGCTCGGCACGCCAGACAGCGTTGGCCTGGTTGTGGATAGCGATGGCAATCAATTCACACGCTGGAACTACTTTTACGGGCGAGGCAAACTGACCAGCGTACACGGCACAACGATTAAGACGTTAGAGATTCAATTCGATGCCAACGGCATTGTCCGTGCCTACAACTGGACCGGCGAATAGAGCCACAGCGAATATAGATAAAGAAGTAAAAAATCATGAAACCAAAAACCCTGGCCATGGCCGTTCCTACGATGATACTGATCACCATCGGATTTGGTGCCTTGTTTGTATACATCGAAGGCAAAAAATATGAAGCGATGATGTACAAAGCAGAGCTGGAGAAGTTACAAGAGACCATCGATGGCCGTCCTGCACTGGCGCACATCGTTAACTCAATCGCGTTAAGAAGTTTAAAACACACCACCTATAGCACGCTGGCCAATTCAGAAACATTGAACGCCATGACACGTGAAGAGATTGATACGGTAGTCAAATCCATCAAACAAGATGACGGCAGTTATTTGCACAATCTTTCTCAAGAAGAGATCGATGCGATCAAAGCGCTATTAACACTATGATTAAAAAACTCAGCGTTAACGCACCACGCCAAGGCCTGTTCATGTTCACTCATCAGGTAGAAGAGGCTGTGCGCCAAAGTGGTGTAAAAGAAGGTTTGTGCACACTGTTTGTACAACACACATCAGCAAGCTTGATCATTCAAGAAAATGCCGATCCTTCAGCACGTCATGACTTGGAAAACTGGTTAAACCGTTTAGTGAAAGAGAATGACCCGCTCTACACACATACACTGGAAGGCGCGGATGATATGCCTGCGCATATCAAATCTGTACTAACGGCAACAACGCTTTCCATTCCTATTGATCAAGGACGTTTAGCATTAGGTACGTGGCAAGGAATTTATCTGTGGGAACACCGCCATCATGGTGGTCATCGCAGTGTGGTTGTTCATATTGGTGAATAAATAAAATGGCCGCAATTAAAGCGGCCATTTACATACACAGACAATCCTACCTACTTCAACATCCGCTCAAGCGCAGCAATATCTTTCAATTCATCCATCGAATAGATATCCGCCGGATCCATCGACCCACCTCGTTGATTACGGTGTGGCATTAAAATCAGTTCCGCCATATCTTTGTGCAACGTGTTTGTTTTGTCGATGCCTTTGGTTGCCATTGCATGCAAAGTTTTTGTGTAGTCATAACCCGCTGCAGTAAACACTTCACCTAAAAATTTACGACGTTTATCTGCTGGTAAACCTGTTGGACTGATGCTCACTTTCTCTTCTGAAACATCATCCCAAGCATCTGCCAGTTTTTGCAGAATCGCTTTATCACCTAAAGGTGCAGCCGTTAGCTCTTTGTTATCACTGCTACATGCAGACAAAAGTAATGCGCTTAGCACCATGACAGATGCCAATACCCTTTTCATCATTTTTTATTCCTTAAAAACACGCAAACTGATTAACGATTCAACGGCGATCCGTTAGTTTCATTCATCCAGCGATTGATAAGATTGGTTAATTCAACATGGCCTTCGTTTTGTGCCACCATACGTGGTGTCCAGCCATCTTTGGTTTTGGCATTCAGATCTGCACCGTGTTGAATCAGCACATGCATGATCTCGCCTTTACCACGCTGCGCGGCCCAGTGCAAAGCAGTCCAGCCATTATTATCCGTATGTTTAACATCCGCGCCGTGATCAAGCAGTAACTGTACTGCCGCCTTATGTTCTTTCATGGCAGCACGCATCAGCGGCGACCAACTGGTATCGTCGACATGATTTACGTCAGCGCCATTCTCAAGTGGTGTGTTCGTCATATCGATATTACCCAGACGCGCAGCATGGGTTAATGCTGTCCAACCATAACTGTTGCGAGCATTGATATCGTTGCTGGCCAGTAGTGTTGCCTCGGCTGCTTTAACGTCACCCTCTAAAACCTTTTCCATTAAAGGGGTATTGTTATCACACGCGGTTAAGGCCCCCACCAAAACCATCGCTGCGAACGGCTTCAAAAATTTGTTCATACTTCCCTCCCAATACTGAACCGTTATTAAACACAACTAATAAGCAAAGGTCGAGTTGAGTGATATACTTTTACAACAATCGAATTGGGGGAAATACGTTGTGGCCTCATTTAAATGCCCGAGCTGTAAAGAACAGACCGTATCTTTATTAGATAAATATCGCCTTGGCTGGTGGATGACAACCACATGCAACCATTGCGGTACGCGCGTAGCAGCCTTTCCCTGGACGTTGATGCTGTTATTCTTCTTTTATGTCTGGAACGTTGTTTGGTGGGTGGGCATGATTCATTTTAATGATAGCTACCACTACCTGATCTATATGGCGATTGGCTGGATTATTCTCGATCTTGTGAATCTCTACTTCATGCCGCTCTCCGCACTGCGGCCTAAAGCAAAGGCATAACAATCATGAATCGTATTCTCGCTGTTGGCATTGCTACGCTGGATATTATTAACAGCGTTGATGGTTTTCCTGAAGAAGATGCGGAAGTACGCGCGGTTAGCCAGCGCATTAGCCGCGGCGGTAACGCCACCAATACCCTAGCAGTACTCAGCCAGTTGAATCACCAATGTCACTGGGCGGGTGTACTGGCTGACGAACCCGACGTGCGCCATATTGAGGCGGACCTGCACTGGTACCGTATTGGCACTAGCGCGGTTGAACGCATGGGCTTCGGTAAAGTGCCAACCTCCTATATCACACACAACCTCGCCAACGGTTCGCGCACCATCGTGCACCATCGCGATCTGCCGGAATATTCATTCGAAGCATTTAAACAGATCAATCTGCAAACATTCG
>JBNKYV010000005.1:0-10902 GCA_050301075.1 Gammaproteobacteria bacterium | reverse complement strand
CCAGTTGCTGGCTTTGGTTGGCTTCGCTAAAGCGATGCATGTATTTGTAAATCTCATACTCGCGCATTGCTTTGGTGATGTCTCCCCCAGCCGCGGCAATCTCCTTTTCCATCATGGCCAGCTGGTTACTCATATTACGATAGGCTTCCTGGGCTGAATCTGGTTTGCCCTTAAGTGCGGCCGGCGCGATGTAAGCATCACCGGTCAGGAAGTTAACCTCCATCTGTCGCTTGGTAATCTCTTTGGCGAGTCTTTGTCTCTCTTCTCCCTTGGCAGCACTGAACTGACTTTCAAGCGCGTCAATCTCGGTATGCAGATCTCTACGTCTTTGTTCACGTTGACTCTTGCTCATGGTTAGCAATGGTTTGATATCGTCCATTGTTACCCCAGCAGCCTGCATAAACTTCTCAATCCGTTGGAGAGCTTGTTGATTTCCATCTGCACTTTTGACCATGCTTGCAAAGGTGTAGTGTTCGAGCAGCACGGTGATTTCAGCATCTGAACGCAGCCGTTGCTGCGGCGAGAGCCCATCTGCTGTTTCCATATATCGCATCAGGCGACCGGGTTCGGTATAGAAGTTCATGCGGAACATGTCGCGCCAACCAGGCCCGAATGTCGCTTCCATCTGAGCTTCCGCTTCAAGCATGCGTGCACCGGCTTTGTCGCCGTAGAAGTTGAGATCAACATCGCTTTCCGGTTTAGTGGTAGCACTCTCCAGCGTGCGCGCGTGTTGCTCCCCTCCCCGCGAGTCGATAATGCCCGCGACGACCTCTGCCCGATATTGTTCAAGATGAATGGCAATCGCTCTCTGGCGATCATCACCACTGTTAAGTGAAAGCACTAGCTCTTTCCAGGAACCGTGGATATCCAGAAGTTCCTGTAATGCCTTCCTGTCACCGCCTTGAAGTGCCGCTAAGTTATCCCGTGCAAACTCGTTGGCCAGTCGACTACGTTCCTCTGCCCCCAGATTGCTGAGTGCTTGTTCCCTTTGTTGTTTCTGTTCTCCAAAGAGTTTGGTATATCGCTTGGATTCTGGATCAAAACGTTTGCCTTCGCGGTACATTTTTCGAAGAAAGCTTTCCCGCTTTTCTGTCCAGGCTTGTTTCTCTGCATCCGTATAGCGTTTGGGTGGCTGCTGTTTACCCAGCTCCATACGGATCATTTCTGCTTCGCTAAGTGAAGGGTCGTTCCAGGATTTTGTTTGGGCTTGCTTTCGTTTCGCATCGAAGGCTGCCATAGAATCGAGCATGTTTAGCAGCTGCTCTGCATCGCGACGATGGGCCTGTGTTGCATCGCTTTGTGCAAGATTTGTCAAAGTGTGTTGCAGGTCACGCATATCCAATCGCAGCAGCGTATCTGTGGAAGCGTCCAGATCACCTGCCGATAGTTTTGCTTCTATCTCTGCCTTGTGCTTCGTCAATTCTGCTACTAATGGATCAGCGATACCCTCTGTCTCTCTGGCGCTTCGCGCTGGAAGTTTTTCTTTGTCTGCGGTGACTTTTGGCGCAGTACCACCGCCATCCGTCGATGGCGACGTATCGATATTACCCATGTCTATGTTAAAGGTATCTTTGTACCACTGGTGATACTCCGCCAAGGTGCTGAACTCGAGTCGCTTCCTTTTACCCGGGGCACTGGGGTAATCGATCACCCAAGGTTTAGAGGCACTTGGATCGTAAGAGAAGAAAGTGGATTCAAAGCCTAGCTCTGTCTTCATGTCGATGCGCGATGTCACTGCGCTATCACCTCGGTGTTGAGAGTCTTGTAAAAGAATCCCCAAGTCCCCTTCAGCACCAGATGGAAAGCGATCCTTGAGCGGTGTCGCACGATGCCCGGTGCTTTCGTGGGTGGGGTGATAGTGTGAAAGCAGCTCCCAGTTACCAGTATCGGCGCTGTCGAGAATCTCAGTCCAAGGTTGTTGGCGCCCTGCTGTCGGCCCAGCAGGGTTACCGCTTGGGTCATCCACGTAGACCATATTTTCGTTACCTTGGATGACGATGTATTCCCCCGTTTCACGATTGAAGAATAGCCCCACTTCCCTCTCCTGACTCGCCTGGATGGAGTTAAAGTAGATCTTCTCCGCAGCGTCTCTATCTTTAGGGTCGGCATCCATCATCACCGTAGTCTCAGGCAGTTCGATCTCTTCTGCCTCTGCGAGAAGTCTGGCGCGTTCTGCTGGATCCATCTCTACCGCTGGCTGTTTTTTGTTGCCTCTCTCTTTGCCGCGTTCAACTGCTTGCGCTTCATCTCCCTTGCGGGATTTTTGGGTCTCGACCTCGAGTATGTTCAATAGTTGTTCCGCGTCGCGACGTTGGGCCGGTGTTACCTCTGCCTTCGAGAGATTGGCCAGCGTCTGGCTTACATCGGCAATATCGAGTTTTGCCAATGTGGCAGTGGAAAGCTCTTGCCCTCCTTTGAAAAGCTCTTGCTCCAGACGAGTTTTGTGCCGCATAAGATCACTGACCAATGGATCGAACTCTTCGTTCTTGAGTTGTTTGGGTTCCGCGGCAGGTTCAACTTCCACTGATTTAGAAACAGTGTCGTCAGATAACGATTTGGCTCTAAGCTTCGCTTTTTCAGGGAGATTCGACTCAGTAGGAACAAGTGGTTGTTTTGGCTCAACAGCCTCTGCCTCAGGCGTGATAGTGCCGGCTTTCTTTTCCGCTCCTGCATCGCCGATATGGAGATCTGCCGGTTCGATACTTTCTCGTATATCTTTTCCGGTATCTTGTCTGGCCCTTTCCTGTAGCCCCTCTAAACGCCGTTGTCGTGCATCTGTGTATCGTTTGGTTGGCGCCTCTGCCGCACCTTCGGCGAGACCTTCCACCGCTTTATCGCGGCCTGCTTCAAGTATTTGTTGAAAGGCGTCCCCTGCATCCCCATTGAATTTACCGCGGGCGCTTTCAAAACCGATTTCGGCACTCTTTTCTGCCATCCCTGCAACACTGTTAACAGCCCCTTTACCTAAAGCTCGACCAGTGATGTTGGTGGATTCGTCTATCACATCACCAAGAGCCCTCCCCCCCTTGCCCAGCGGAATCCCTTCAAGGGCATTGCTCACACCGGCACTAACACCACCGACCAGAACGCCGCGGAAAATACCTGCCATCATCTCTTCCATGGCATAGTCGCTATCTTTTTCCCAGATCTTGGGATTCAATGCTGTTTGGCCCAGGCCGCCTACGCCGCCAGTGACCATGCCGATGACCAGCTGGTCCATAAAGACATTGCCGGTGATTTTGTTAGCGATTGTTGTCGTTGGTACCTTGGCCGTTTTGGCTAGGGTCATGCCAGCCTTCAATCCCTGTGCGCCACCCTTCGACATGAGCGCGAGGGATTGGGTTAAGCCTGCTGTTAGAGTCTCAACGGCGACCACACCCAGGTCTAAGGCCGCCTCTTGCATACCATATTTACCACCGCTAATTGCCTTGCGAGCCACGATACCCGTTAACCCCGATGCCAAGGCAATCGATCCCATCAACAACGGTGATGCAGCCCCGGCAGTGACAACAGTGGCAATGGCCGCAGCAATCGTTCCAGCCAGTGCGGCGAGGAAAGCTGCAGAATTGGCATAGCTATCAATCTTATCTGAGTAGTTCTGAGCAGTTAATGTGGCGCCCACAATCGCCACGTGTAACTCGACAGGATCCCCCCTGAAATTGCCATCTTTGTCGAAATTGCCCTGGCCTTTCCACGTGACCGTGCCTTCGCCGTATGTAAGTACGGCACCGATCTGCTGCATCAGTTGCCGCTCGTTTTCCGCCATCCGTCCGGCTTCAAAGCTGTCACTGGCCAACCACGCACCAAAAGCCCCGGTCTCTTTTTGTTGCTGACGAATTTTCAGCAGGGCAATCTCTGCACGTTCGCGGTCATTGGTCGGTTTACCAAAGGCCGCAATTTCAAACTTAAGACGCTCAGCGCTGGAGAGTTCGCTAAAAAGCCCCTCCTTACCAAAAACACCCAGATCATCGCGGATGTCACGACCAGTTTTTATCTGATATTTTGAGACCAGCTTTTCCCAGTCACCCCGGCGCAGTCGAGGCATAAGATCATCCATGATCCATTTGGTGTTGGTAGAGCCAAAGCCTTTTTGCGCCTGCTCCATGGAGCGGGCGATAATCTCCAGCGTCATATCATGCGAAGAGTTACGCTCATCCTTGGAGACGCCATCGAAAGTGACCAGTAGTTTGGCCAGCTCCCGTTTGTCTTCGTCTTTACTCAGTTTTTCATTGAGGTGTTGAAGTACTATCAGCCGACCCTGTTCACTATCCTCAAACGATGTTTGGCTTAGCTCCTGACCAACGTCATGAAGTATCTCCAGCTTCTCTTTCCGCGCTGCTTTCAGTGCCTCTCCAGAGAGGTTGTTATCGATGAAGAGTATGGGAGTTAGATTGTCCATCTTGGGACCGCGACTGCGGGTCATCTCAATGAGGACTTTAGAAGTCTTAACCTCCTTGCTTCCAGCACCATGGAAGATGATATTCCTGGCAAGGTCACGGTTATAACCTTCCACTTTATAGGTGCGAGGTTGGAGGTTGCCCTGGTAGCTACCGTGGTAGCCTCCGCGATGTCCTCCATACCCACCGCGATGACCGTACCCCTGGTTATAGTAATTGGGGTTTTCTACTTCGCGGGTCACATGGGTAAAAAGGGCCTGTTTTTTCGCCTGCTCCCTGAGCCCTGCCTGTTTCTGTGTAGCACTAAGCTCACGTTCGGTACCTTCCAGGCTTTTCGATTGCTCTGTCAGTTCGAGGTTTTGTTTTGCAGCGATACTGTCTAACGCGGTATCGTCCAGTTTCTCTCTACGCGCATACGCATCGGCAATCTTTGCCATGCGCTCTTGCCCTTTAATCTCTTGGCCGCCCCAATTTTCGGGAACAGTGGCCGTCGCGTAGCTTTCCAGGTTTTTATTAAACTCATCAATCTTGTTCTTTTTGCGCAGCTTGTCATTTTTTTCCAGCATCCGCTCCAAGTCGGCCATGCCATGGTCCCACTCTTCCAGCGCTTCAAAAACTTTTAAGTCAGTGCCATCTAAGTTGTCGGCAACAAGGTCACGGGTATAGTTTTTCCAGCCATCCATTCCCTTGAGTTTATCGAGCTGATCCTTGGTTAAGGAGCGCATAACCCTTTCGATGCGCTCTTCATCATCGTTGTACCAGTGGATCGAGGCATTCAGCATAAGACGCGCAGCTTCGGCGAATTGTCCTGCCAGCAGCGCACGAATGGCATTGGTGTTGTCAACGCCAAGATCGTATTTCACTAACTCGAGATGGATATCAAAGTTGAAATAATCGAGAGGATTTTTGTGGCGACGGTTATACGCGCGTGCTCTGTATCTAAGGTGTGACGGACATTTGTAGCCATCCAATACTGCTTTAGTGGCTTTACCTTGTAACTCAGTAAGCCCCATGGCGTTGTCGGCAACAGCCTTACCATCCAAGCCACTCCAGAAACTATAGTCGCGCATCGCCTTGCTTATGTTTTCATGGGCTGTTTTGATTTTACCGGCGGCGACTTTTTCAGCCTCTAACAATCCTGTCTTAATAAATTTAGCTTCTGCAGGCTTGAAGTAGGGTTCGACTGCCGTGTAATAGAGACCGAGGATCTCCTTAACCTTATCGAATTCAGGAACAATGACGTTTTCATTCAGATACTGGTTTATATGTTCAATATTACCCTTGAATTTGGTCTCCAGCGCGCCGCACCATTGTGTTACCAAGCTATCTATACCTTGGGTCATCGTCGAAAAACTTTTGGCAATAGCCGTGATGTTGCCGTCAAGCGCGGTTTTCCCTTCGCTCTGTAGAGTATTGCCAAAATGATTAATCTGAGCTGCCAGATCTCCAAGGTGCTGTAAATTTTTTGCTTTGTCTTTCTCAAGAGATGCATTTGCAGAATTAAAAGCAGCGGTAACCTCCAAAGCCTGGTTTGGTATCGCCTCATCGAGGCTAGCGATCACCTTAGCTAACATATCGGGTGCTGACGCGATTAGAAACTGCGCACCGCTACTAGCTGAGTTGGTCAATGATGTAGCAAACTGGGAAGCCGCCTGGTCATAAAGGGTGAGGTTCTTTCGAGTAGAGTCATCAAGCCCTGCAATGGTTTGGCTGATATTGCTCCGTGCCTGGATCAATGTAATCTTTGCAGAGTTGTTAAGTTGTTTACGGGCGTTTAAACGGTATTCAGCCAATTGTTTTATTTGGCTCTCCTCTAACGCTTTTATCCCTTTTTTTGCATTTGAATAATTACGGTTTAGGCTTTTGTTGGCATTTTTCTCCGCCTTATCCAGCTCTTCACGCCCTTTTTTAAAATACTCTTTAATGGCGTCTTGTAGAGATTTTGTAACGCTCTCTTTTATGGACTTACTATATGCATCTTTGCGTTTGTTTATGGCATCCGTTGTTGATTGAGAACGATTTTTGACATTGCTAATACCATTTTTTGCAAACTTCTTTGCGGCTTGCAGTTTCGCTTCATTAAGGGGCGCTTGGCGAACGCTAACACCTTGTAACGGATACTCGTTATCCAGCCCTTGATCCCAGCTCTCCAGCGCTTTAACTGCATCTTGCTTATATTTAATATTCTCTGTTTCATTAAAAAAATCGATGTCGTCTTCAAACTGCTTTGCGATATCACCACTGACTTTGCTGACTTGAAAGTAGTTGCGAATCTGCCAGATGAATAGCTTAATGGACGCTCGCGCTTTACTCGCCTTAATCATGCCGGCTGTTTTATTGCGCTCTTTTCTCAGGGCAGATAGCGCATTCGCGGTATTTTTCCGCACCCCGGCCTCTGTTTTACTGAAAATCTGTTCGACGGTGTTATGACAAGCAACGAAGTTACTCTCCGTGGTACGACTGTATTCGTTATAACTGTCTATCAGTTGTTGCTTGGCGAGTTCACGAGAGAAGAGAAACTCCTCTCGTTTAAATTGGATTTGGTTTAATGCTTGATCGTAATGATCCTGAGCACTGGCCACCGCCTCCTGAACCACTTTGTTTTCATTACGTTTGGCCTGGGCATTTTTTTTGTTATCTGTTTTTTGCGCGTTAACTGAGGTCATCGTATTGCGCAATTCAGGCACATCTAATTCCTGTGGCGGTGTAAACGGTGTTCTCGCCTCCATGGGCAAAAGCAAGGATGGGATTTCAATATTGAGTGGAGTGTTCTGCAAAGTCTCTAAGGTAGAGGCTATCTGTTCTGCAGTTGTCGGTTTTTCAATCTGATTAGCCGTGTTAAGCGCAATGGGGGATCCACTTCTTACCTGAGAAGCATTGGCAGAAGTTTTGGAGCCAGCTGCTTGCGCTGGTTGGGTGCCTGACTCGGAGTCCGCTGGCAAAGAGGCCTGGGGATTGAGCGCCACCACGTTTGATTCGCTACCCTGTGCAGGCACATTGTCTAAATAATCGATGCCATAAGCAGGTGGATCAGCACTGCCAAATTGCGGTGCAGAGACAGCCGAACGGTTCGAGGTGTCCTTAGGACTACTCTTGCTCGCACTTGCTACCGAAGGGCCGCCTGCCATCTATTTACGCCAATTTATTCTTCGCCATTTCATGGCGAAGCCCAAGGTTAAGATCAGCCTGGACGATATTCTCTCTGCCCCGGGTAATCGCTTGCAGGGAGGCGTAGCGAATAATATTGGCAATGGAGCCGCCGGAGATCTCATGGTCAGTGGCCAGTTGATCTATATCGATGTCCGCACCAATTCTTTTTGGTGAGGGAAAGGCGTTACGCCATAACTTGGCCCGTTGCTGTTGTTGGGGCATAGGGAAATAG
Organism: Gammaproteobacteria bacterium; assembly: GCA_050301075.1. Taxonomy (GTDB): domain Bacteria; phylum Pseudomonadota; class Gammaproteobacteria; order Tenderiales; family Tenderiaceae; genus JBNKYV01. The sequence goes on along the minus strand of JBNKYV010000005.1, from coordinate 3,123 downwards.
ACTGTGGATTCAAAACGGCGCAAAAAGGCGGTATCGATGTTGTCGCGGAAATTAGAGGCCAGAATCACAATGCCATCAAACGTTTCGATGCGCTGCAACAAGTAAGAGACCTCTTGGTTCGCATAACGGTCGTGGGCATTTTTAGTTTCCGAGCGTTTACCAAACAGCGCATCGGCTTCGTCAAAGAAGAGAATCCAGTCGTTATTTTCTGCTGCGTCAAAAACCTTGGAGAGATTGCGCTCTGTTTCACCAATGTATTTGGAAACCACCAGTGACAGATCTATTTTATAAACATCACGCCCGGTGGATTTGGCAAGCAAGCACGCAGTTAAGGTTTTGCCTGTACCGGGCGGCCCATAAAAGAGGCTGCGGTAGCCAGGACGCAGTTTGGCGGCCATACCCCAATCATGCATCAGGGTTTTGCCATGGTCGATCCACATTTGAATCTCTTCAACCTGCTTAGCCGTGCTGCTGTGTAGCACCAAGTCCTGCCACTCCATTTGAGTCTCGATCCGTTGTGCAGGAAACTCACTGCCATAACTGGGGCCATCCCAATGACCTAAAGTGAAAAGCTTAAGGTAAGGTTCAGCAAGGCGTAGCGGTTTTTTTAACAAGCCTCGGTGGGCATCATTTTTATCGCTTTCCAGTAACTGTAGTCGCTGGAAAAGATGCTGTTGAGAGAAGTGGTTTTCAATTTGGAAACGTAATCCCAGATCATCCCCGGCGATGAGAAACAACAGTGTTTCAAATGTAGGCGTAAACTCCCCCTGCTCGACCATGCCACCAAACTGCCGGAATCTACGTTCAAAAAGCGTGTTCTGTGTATAAAAGATATCCAGTAACTGAGGTCGGATGTAACAGACCAACGCTAGAATCAGCAGCAGCCGATCCGGGAAGGTTAGGTTGTGTTTGCTTATAAACGTCGCGTAAGGTGAAGTGGAATCATCATGACTGGGCGGCGTATTGTTGCGTATTTGCGCAGAGCACTTCTGCTCTTTTAAATAGCTGTGAAAACGTTCATCGATGACCTCTGCCAACCAGATAAGGTCACTCTCCAGATCAGTAGCGTTGTGAATATATTGATATTCAGCTACCAAATGACTTGCAGAGGATGTTTCATCCACGGCAACTTTATCCATGCGATACTCCAAGGAATATGATCGAGTAATAGGTCTTGATTTTCTTTTTCCACGCGCAATGTCCAAACACCCTGTTCCTCTTCAAGTCGTGCAGTACGTTGAAGGAAACTGTGACGAAACTCTTCAGGAGCAGAGTTCTTCAAAGAGGGAATATGCGCAATGGCAGCGGTGATTAGTTCTTCACAACACTGCTGTTCCTGCTCGTTGAGCACCATGCCGGGTAGCAGTGCCGCTTTTGGCTCCATTCCTGTCATCAGTTTATTTAGAAAACAAAGATGATCCTGACATTGGGTTTGTGCTGTGGCCAGATAATGCAATAACAGAGCTGCACGGGATTGGCATTCGTGGTCCTTAAACTGCGGCCTCCCCTCTTCGGTTTCTGTCAATAAATCGAGCTTATTGAAAAACGCTTGAAGAAAAGGCCAGAAAATAACAATGCCTGCATTTTGTAGATAGAGCCCACCTGACTCTTTAGGAGCAGGTGCTTTAGGAGCAGGAACATCTGTTTTTGGTACCGCTGTTCCAGTAGAGCCAAGCCAACTCTCGATGCTGGAAAGCAGTGCTTGATGCGCCCTGGATAGGTCCCCAGGCCAGCGCTGTGAGGAATCATGTTGAGTTTGCTCACTATCAGCCCTGTATTGCGAGCCATTTAAGTTAGCAATGTACTGTTGCAGTCGGCAGTAGTAATGATAGATGGCAGCGATATCCCTATCTCTTGAAGGCGATGGATAACGCAACCGTTTCACTATTGCGGCAATAAACTCCAATAGTGTTATGTCCGTTACGGACTCTTTGAGAGTACGCAATTGGGTAATGAGGGTTTCACTGGCCTGACGGATAATTTCATTATTGCTTAAACCAGATTCCTCTTGTGTTTGCTTGGAGACAAACTGATCACCCAATAACTCAAGCGCGAGTGACAGATCGATGTTTAATTCTCGATGCAACGCTTTAAGGGTATTAATAAAATAGCTCACAGCTGATGAAGAAGGTTCAAGAGTCGTCACCAATGCACAACGCCAGTAGCACCTGCGCAACCTGGCGGGATTCACTGTTAACCCTTTCTGACGCTGCATCTCTTTAACCAACTGAGAGAGCGTACTCTCCATCAAGGCAGATGGTTTAAATGGCAGTGCTGCGCATACCCACTTTGCCATCTGCTCATCATTACAGTAACCCAACAGCCGGTCGATGGCATCGCTGCTTTTAGCTATCTTTTCAGCAAGTGCATGGGAATAGTTAGAAGCTGCCAGCAGTTGATCGATATTAGATGAAATAGTCTGCTTGTTCGGGTGCGCTTCCCACCATGGAAGATGACCTTGTAACAAAAGAGTACTGAGCAGTGCATAAGCATCTTGTAACGCATCTGTTTGATAGTGATTTGAATTTTCCTGGGTAAGAATAGAGGCCAGTTTCTCGCTCAAGACGGTCTCCAGCTTCTGACAATATTCCAGGCTAAAGCGTTCTGCAGAGAGCGAACCCAAATCAATCTCCAGGGAATCGATGCGATAGTGCCGATGAGGGTCTCCATGTTGGGACAAATAGCGATCTAGCAAAAGCGGCAGTTGATTACGAGCGATATCCAAGGCAATATCCTGCCAGTGGTTACTCTGTCGTTGCTCTTCCAAGGCCAGTTCAACCACTAGCTGTTTTACGATGTGATGCTGTACCTGGCTCATGACGTTATCAACTTTAGGGCCATCAATTCAGGCTATTTAACCTTAAAGGGCAAGGAGACTTCCCCTTCTGGTTTGACCGGCACCTGGATTTCTTTGGCCAGATCGATATGTGTCAAAGTGAGTGCCTTAGTGGCAGTAATTTTAAGTGTTGCCCCCCACAATGCTTTAGGCCATTGAAGGGCAATAGCCGGTTGACCGTCACGGCTTACAGCGACGAAGTTATAGCCCACAGCCCAGCGACCGAGTCCCACCTCCTGATTTGGGTGATCAGATGGCCAGCGATGGAAATAGGCCTTTTTACTCTC
>JBNKYV010000004.1:0-3310 GCA_050301075.1 Gammaproteobacteria bacterium | reverse complement strand
AACATCTGCCCTCACACAGTGATGTGGTAACACACAACAAACTGTCGCACCGTTAATTCATTAACGCGCGATAAACAAAACGCCGCCAGTGTGATCCGCTGGCGGCGTTTTTCGTTTGAGTCAGTCTTACCCAAACACAGCTGCAAATATTTTTAAAAAAAACCTGCTTTTTTCTTATAACACACTCTGTTTTTCAGCTTCGTTTCAGATACCCCTTCTATCTTGAATAGTAAGAGGAAACAAATTTCATTATTTTTCAACTTAAAGAGGAAATCATCATGAACAACATCAGCCTACTCAACCGCGCGTTCCGTCTGTTAGTTACATTTGCCATCGTATTTTCAGTATTGAGTGTCGATGGCCCGATTCATAACTTGGTGTACGCACTGTTTATCTCCATCTTCACCGGTCTAACCGCCTTCATCGGCTGGTGCCCAGCGGTGGCGTTGATGGATCGTTTGCACAAACATCTGCCATCACACAGTGATGTGGTAACACACAATAAACTGTCGCACCGCTAACCCGTAGGTCCGTTAGCGCTTAGAACGCCGCTAGCATGCTCTGCTGGTGGCGTTTCTATTTTAAGGGCTCTCATCGGTGGTTTTTGATTTCGCAAAATTCCCCAATACGCCAATTTCTCCACGTAGTTTTCAATACCATGATCACTGATACCAGCGCGACCCATAGTGGCAATTAGGCGTTGATATAACCACACCCAACGGCTCAATTGAGGAGGATTAGCAATGACTTGCAATCCTGGATATTGAGGTGGCGAATTTTCACCATCGGTTACTGTTCGCGTTGCTGCTGAAAGGTAACGCAAATCACCGTAATGACGATAAGAGCGAAAACGCTCTAAATAATCCGCAATTTTATTGTGATATGGAATAGCGGGTACCCAGCGGAAAAACAGCGTGAGTCCCTCAATTAAATATGAAGGTGGCAAACGTGGCACCAAATCAGCGGCATTGATAAATCGATAGATTGGCGTTTTGATGCTTTGACCAAATGCGAGATTACCCACACGAGGGCCGCCAAAAGTGTAACAGGCGCCAACGGAGTCATTCGATATACAGTAAGTGGCAACTACTGCCAAAGCGCCCCCCAAGCTATGGCCGGTAATATACAAAGGCAAATCTTTTAAAGACTTTTGCTGCAGGCTTTTCTGAATCTCATCCTCAACAACTTTAAAGGCCTCATAAAAACCCGAGTGCACTTGGTGCCCTTCACCTTCAGGCCCCACCTTCATGGGATTGGCTCGAACATCTGCGCGAATATCTGCGGGCTTTTTAACCTCAGTTCCTCTAAAGGCCAATACCAGCATAGGCTCACGATCGCCGAGTGTCAGTTTGGCCAAGTATGCTTGAGTATCAGCAACCAGCGGAATAGTGATGCTATAGGTATCAACCAGCTCAAAACCCAAAGCTCCCAGGTCAGATTCCAACTCTTTTTTGTATTGGTTGTGTTTTTCTGAGGCCAGGAGTGAATTTAACTTCTTAAGAATCTTGGTTTGGTCAGACTCTAGCGCAAGTGCCTTGGCCAATTGATCTAGCGGTTCAGCCTCTTCAAACTGCACATAAGCGAGCTGTGACATCACCGCCATCAGCCACGCGGTGCGGTCGCTATAAGCCGCCCGGCGGACAGGAGGCTCTAATAAACAATCAACCAGTTTGAATCGATGTGGCATGAGTGACCTCCTTGTCCTTTAAACCGTTTATTCAATCACTATAGATGATGATTGACCAAAGTCCATCTCACACGCCACAAACTGAAGCTACATTAGCTTTTCCCCAAACAGAGGTAACCCTTTTGTGCAAACATGCTCTCGCAATGAATCGTTTATCAGTAAAACAGGTACATCTAAATCAACTACGCGACTATGACGTTTGGCAATGTCCATCGCCTCCTCACGGCTGTAGCGTGGTTTGGTGCAGAATTTTCCGGTGCAATCTGCCACTTGCCAGCTCTCTTTACTACGTACCAGAGTCAACCAAGGGTCGCGTGTTTCGATCTGAGTCGTTGCAACAGAACACTCAAATGGTTGCCCCATGCGCTGATATATCTTGGGTATCTCCTTTTCGTAACGACGAATAATGGCATTAAGATTTCCCTTGTAGCGCAATGCCTGCACCTCACCAGGCGTCCATGCAATTCCGTCAAAACCATTTTGCACAGCGCGAATCAACATCAACTTACACGCCAGTCCAACCCACTCTTTACGAAAGGGTACAAATGGCACGCTACCCCAGGGACTATTATCGTAACCATGAATAGCACCTTGCTGATGCCAGTCGCTTTGCAGCTCTTCTATAAACAGTAACAGCCTGCCTTGATTGTCACGGCGCGATGTCGTTCTGATATGCGCAAGGATATTGTGATCAAAAAAATGTGCGCCAAAATAGATACGGCGATAATCAGGCAGTGTTAATAACCACTCACGATAATCTTCACCGCCGTGTAAACTTAAATAGTCGTAACGGGTTTTGAAGTTGACTCCGCCGCGAATGCCCAAATGGGTACTAGCATGTTCATTTGCAGCGCGAATAGCATCACCACTGTTTGAATAAAATAGTGATTGATCACTCGCCGCAATCGGGCGGCCATAACTGTCCAACGCAAACCAGTAGCAGTTCAAAGCCTGATAGTGACCATACGCTAAGGTTTTTACCACACCCACACGATAGTTATACGCGCCATCAACGTAGCGCAAAATACAGTGGCAACTGCGGTCTAGTTTAAGCACTGCTCTTACTTGTGCTTGGTGTGGCATATGGGTAGCCACTTCTTTAAATGAGAGTTTGCCTTTGCTGTCCCACTCTCGCTCTAGTGTTAGCTCCATGCGCAAATCAACGAAGTTGAACGCTTCCATAAGAGTGGTTTTGTTAACCTTATGCTGAGCAGGAATATCCTTTAAAAAGCTCATCAAACCGGAAAACTGCAACTCTTCTTGCTTAATGCCACTTTTTTGCAGATTAAGTAATGAGGATAACCACTGCTCAGCAGTGGCTTGAGGCATTGGGTTTTCACGCAACCACTGAAATAGGCTGCTTTTTAAAAAAGTCGGCGCGCTGCTACGCTTAATCTCTAACGCTTCTTCAACATCAGGCAAACGGCGGCGAGCGCTCTCAATCAGCGTGTACTGAGCTTGCTCTTTTATCCATAGCTTAAAGGCGGCAATATCGCTTTCAGGCCATGCAGACTTTTCATCCACCTCATCAATGGTGAAACCGGCATATTCATAATCAAATTCACGCCAACCCAGACGAAATGTAGTATGCCCTTCTTTAAAACGGTAAATAACATCAGCAAC
>JBNKYV010000003.1:0-6249 GCA_050301075.1 Gammaproteobacteria bacterium | reverse complement strand
GCGCCCAACTTATCAGTCACCCACTCAAATACTGTCTTGTTGTAGTAATCCAACCCACGTACCAAACGCGGATTCACAACATATTTAATACCGGCCGCATCCAGCAACTGACAGACAGACTCAAAGTGTTGCTTTGACTCTTCATCCAGGCTATCGATCAACTTTGGCGCGTTTTCGTTGATTTCTTGCATCGCTGGATTTTTGCTATCCAGAATACGTAACGGGTTGGTATGCAAACGACGCTGACTATCTTCATCCAGCTTATCCTGGTGGCCACTCATATACTCAACCAAGGTATCGCGATAAGCAGCGCGTGCCTCACTAGAACCCAGTGTGTTGATTTGCAGCTCCAAGCCATCGATACCCAACTCACGCCACAGGCGCGCAGTCATCATAATCATCTCGGCATCAACATCTGGTCCGGCCAAACCGAAGCACTCAACACCAATTTGATGAAACTGACGATAACGCCCTTTTTGAGGACGTTCATGGCGAAACATAGGGCCACGATACCAAAGGCGCTGAATCTGGTTATACAACAAACCATTTTCAATGCCTGCGCGTACACAACCAGCCGTACCTTCAGGACGCAACGTCAGACTATCGCCATTGCGATCGTCAAAGGTGTACATCTCTTTTTCAACGATATCGGTTACTTCGCCGATCGTGCGTTTGAAAAGATCGGTACTCTCCACAATCGGCATACGAATCTCTTCAAAGCTATAGGCTTCGAAAACACGACGTGTAGTATCCTCAAGCAGACGCCAGTAAGGCGTTTGATCGGGAAGAATATCGTTCATGCCGCGAACGGCTTGTATATTTTTTGCCATAACGATTAACTATTTCTTAGCGGATGCACAACCTTCGCAACCCGCTTGCTGCTTGGTTGCGACCTTGGCGCGAATGACGCGCTCCAGCTCATCCACCATTTCTTCATTTGTTACTTTGTGGTTAGGTTTACCATCAACATAAAGCAGATTTGGCTCACCACCCGTCAGCCCGATATCTGCCTCACGCGCTTCACCCGGGCCATTTACAACACAACCGATAACCGCAACATCCATTGGCTCACGAATATCTTCCAAGCGTTGTTCAAGCTCATTCACAGCAGCGATAACATTAAACTGCTGACGCGAGCATGACGGGCAAGCAATCAGGTTAATCCCCTTGCTGCGAATATGCAGGCTTTTGAGAATATCAAAACCGACTTTAATCTCTTCTACCGGATCTGCCGCCAGAGAAACACGCAAGGTATCACCGATACCATCAGCCAGCAGCATCCCCAGACCAATCGCTGATTTGACCGTACCAGAACGTAAACCACCTGCTTCGGTAATCCCCAAATGCAATGGTTGCTCGATTTGATCTGCCAGTTTGCGATAGGCAGCAACGGTCATGAAAATTTCAGACGCCTTCAAGCTGATTTTGAAATCCTGAAAATCGAGCTTATCAAGAATATCGATGTGGCGCAGTGCAGACTCCACCAATGCATCTGGTGTGGGTTCGCCATATTTCTTTTGCAGATCTTTTTCCAAAGACCCTGCGTTTACGCCGATACGAATCGGAATATTCTTATCACGCGCTGCATCAACAACTGCACGCACACGGTCATCACTTCCGATATTGCCAGGATTAATACGCAGACAATCTACGCCTAATTCAGCGACGCGCAGCGCAATTTTATAATCAAAGTGAATATCCGCCACCAAGGGCGCGCTGACTTGCTTTTTAATCTTGCCGAATGCCTCTGCGGCTTCCATGCTAGGCACTGAAACACGCACGATATCTGCGCCCACCTCTTCAAGTGCTTTAATTTGAGCAACCGTCGCCGCCACATCGCAAGTATCTGTATTGGTCATGCTTTGTACGCTGATTGGTGCATCACCACCAACTGGCACATTTCCTACCATTATCTGGCGTGACTTACGACGCTTAATTGGACTTGGATGAGACATAACTACGCTTCAATAAAAGTTGAATGAAATAACTTATTCGTTACCCGCTTTACCCAAGGTAAAACGCGCAACGCCTTTGCGATCTATTCGATAACGGTCATATGGAGCACCGTTATACTCCATGCTCACAGCTTTTGCGTTACCCAACAAAACAGAAAAAGGTGGTACACCTTCGACGGTACGCTCACTATCCGCTTCGCCTATATTGAGAAACAGACGCTCACCGGTAGCATCTGTAATTTCAACCCAGGAGTCTTCACTAAATCTCAGAGTAATCGAGGACGTTTCAACTACTGGCTCTGGCTCACTAACAGTGGGTTGAGTATCTTCACTTACACTCTCAACAACAGGCGCCACTTCCGCCTCGATAACAGGCTCCGCTTCAGGCTGAGCATTCACTTGCTCATCAACAGACAGAGGCAAACTCTCTACGATCACCTGGGTTTTCAGTCCGTTGTTTGTTGGCTCTACTACTATCGTTTCGGACTCAACTGCCTCACTCACCTCTGCGTCTTGCGTCGCTGTTGAAACCATATTCGAACCTAGCCATGCAACCAATGAAACAGCGCCCACCGCAATCAGTGCCCATGTGGCGTAACGCACACCGGCATGATTCGAAGTTGTCTCTTTAACCTGCCCCAGTTTCTTGATGCCTGGTGCATCTTCGATATTTAACTCGCTATATGCCGCAATTAATTCGCCATCACTGATATCAAGCAAACGGGCGTAGCTACGCATATACCCTTTTACAAAAGGGGCAGATGGCAAAACATCCAGATCCTCATTTTCAATTGCTTGGACCAGATGTATCTCAAGTCGCAACTCAGCGGCTATATCTTCAACCGTTAAGTTACGTGATTCACGAACTTCACGCAGTTTACGGCCCCAAGGTTTGCCCAAGGCATCACCTTGTTCTTCCATACCAACCTCTGACGATGCCAGCGATTTATTCACCTGATCACCTCCGGTCTCTCGCAAATCACTCAATATCTACGTGAGGAAAAAGAGTTTTAAGAGACTGAACGTACTCTTGACGAGCACTTTCGTTGCCCAGTTTTTGTTCTATTTTGATACCCAGCTTCAAGCTTTGTTCAGTCTTACTTGCCAATGCATGGTAACGCTGCAAGAAAGCTCTAGCACGCAGATAATCCTCTTTGTCACTGTACAACACAGCCATCTGAAACAGAGATTTAGGCATGTTCTCATTCAGGCCAAGTGCCTTACGAAAATATTGCTCTGCTGTCTCAGGCTGATTTGAACGCGTTGCACATAGTGCTATGTTTTCATACGCCAATTCGGGTGAGCGATATCGTTTGGCATTAGCTGCCTGAAGAAAATATTTCTCGGCATCGACAAAACGCGAACGTTCACAAAGATAAGCACCGTAATTATTCAACAACTGAGGATCTTCAGGCGATAAATCAATTGCCTTTACGTAGTGTTTTTCAGCCAACTCAGGCTCTTCCAACTGGCTATAGACCGCCGCAATGTAATGATGCGCTTCAACGCGTTTATCGTCGATCTCAAGCGCTCGCTGAAGCTTATCCAAAGCAAGCTCAAGATTCCCCTGTTTCAGATATCCCAAACCAAGGTCAGTATAAATTTGAACGGCTCTCTCTCTATCTTCGTCAGATTTAATAGGGCCTTGCGCACAGCCCTGGACAAACAACACACTTAACAGAACCACTAGCGATAGACGCTTCATTCCTGCTCTCCCTGAGCTATGTTCGTTAAATTACGTTTTGTCTTATCCTGCACTTTACCAACCAACTGGCCGCAGGCGGCATCAATATCATCACCCCGGGTGCGACGAGTAACCGTCGTAATTCCCGCAGCCATCAAAATCTCCCAGAAACGCTGAATGGCAGCCTGACTGGAACGTTTATATTGTGATTCCGGGAATGGATTAAACGGAATCAAATTCATTTTACACGGCACACCTTTGAGTATTTTCACCAATTGGCGAGCGTGTTCGGGCGTATCGTTAATGCCATCTAACATGACATATTCAAAGGTGATCTTACGTTTTCCAGAGCCTGCCTGTGCATAATGTTTGCAGGCCTCCATCAACTCCTTGATGGGGTACTTCTTGTTCACTGGCACTAATTCATCACGCAGTTCGTCATTTGGCGCGTGTAGCGACACTGCCAACGCCACATCAGTGACTTCCGCCAAACGATACATGGCAGGCACAATACCGGATGTACTCAGCGTGACACGTCGTTTGGATAAACCGTATGAGTCATCATCCATCATGATGTTCATCGCGGCAACAACGTTGTCGAAATTCAACAGTGGCTCACCCATGCCCATTAAAACCACATTGGTGATAATGCGCTCTTCACGATGGGTAGCATTAAAATACTGATAGGCAGCACGAAGCTGGCCAACAATTTCTGCAGCACTCAAGTTACGGTTAAACCCCTGACGTGCAGTGGAACAGAACGAACACTCCAATGCACACCCAACCTGGGATGAAACACACAACGTACCGCGCTCGCCATCAGGAATGAAAACGGTTTCGATATTATTACCACTATCCATACGCAGCACCCATTTATGGGTACCGTCTGCCGACCCTTGGTCCAACACGACCTGAGGGGCACGGATAGTGGCTTTTTCTTTCAGCTGCTCACGCAATTTTTTGCTGATGTTGGTCATCTCGTCGAAATCATCGACTCCGAACTGATGAATCCATTTCAACATCTGAGAAGCACGAAAGGCCTTCTCCCCCAATTCGGCGAAGAAGGCCTCCAAACCTTTTCGGTCTAGACCGAGCAGATTGACTTTCGGATTTTCCAAGCGGAATTAACCTCGTGGGCAGATGCCGCCTTGGCCGAAGAAGTACTCGATTTCTTGAGCTGCAGTTTCAGGTGCATCAGAACCGTGAACAGCGTTAGCGTCGATAGAGTCAGCGAAATCAGCACGGATAGTGCCAGCTTCAGCTTCTTTAGGATTAGTCGCACCCATCAATTGACGGTTCAAAGCGATCGCATTTTCACCTTCCAGAACCTGCAGCATTACAGGACCAGAGATCATGAACTCAACCAGATCGTTGAAGAAAGGACGCTCTTTGTGAACAGCGTAGAAACCTTCAGCTTCTTCGCGAGTCAGGTGAGCCATTTTAGAAGCGATGATTTGCAGACCCGCTTTTTCGAAACGGCTGTAGATTTCGCCAATTACATTCTTGGCAACTGCGTCAGGTTTGATGATAGAAAAGGTGCGTTCGATAGCCATTGAAAGGACTCTCCAGATTTTCAGTAGATAAATAGCAACAGGCCCGCCAAACTTGGAAAAGTATCGCGGGCCTGGGGCTAGCAAAAAACGGCCTGTATTTTAACCGGTTACAAGCCTGCAAACAATGTATAGATTAAAGTGGTCGTGGGAATTATTCGCGCTCCTCGATCCACGCCATTTGAATTCCCTCGAGAATACGCTCACCGCAGTGGGCTGGATCATCATCAAACTCTTCCAGCGCCATTACCCAATCCATAAGATCTGTAAAGCGCACAGTTTTGGGATCAACATCCGGATGCGCCTCATCCAAGGCAATCGCCACATCCAAAGAGTCCGTCCATTTTAGGCTCATAACGTTTCTCCTTAAATTTCAACCAGATATCAATGATGTTCTGAAACCATGTTGATGGTGTATTTGGGGATCTCCACCACCAGATCTTCATCGGCAACAACAGCCTGACACCCCAATCGAGAATCCGGCTCCAGTCCCCAGGCCTTGTCGAGCATATCCTCTTCGTCGTCAGTGGCCTCATTCAGCGAATCAAACCCTTCACGAACGATCACATGGCAAGTTGTACAGGCACACGATTTTTCGCAGGCATGCTCCAGATCAATCCCGTTCTCCAGTGCCACATCCAAAATCGTTGCACCAGGCTTGGCCTCTGCAACCTGCCCCTCAGGGCATAACTCTTCATGAGGGAGAAAAATTACTTTAGTCATTCTGAAAATCTTCCAATTTATGGCCTTGCAGTACTTTTTTCACGCTGGCATCCATACGGCGCGCAACAAAATCGACCGTCACTGCCTCTAGCGTCTCTAAAGCCTGTTTAATTGCCTGAACGCTATCACCATTACGCGCCTTGCCCACGACCGCTGCGGCGGCGTCTATCTTGGCAAACTCCTCCGCAGACAGCAGCTCATCTCCATCAGCAGCGACAGCCGCAGCAAGCGCCTCCAGCACACGATCTGCCTCTACCTGTTGTTCACGTAGCGCTCTCGCATCCATATCATCTTTGGCGTGCTCAAATGAGTCACGCAGCATCTTCTCAATTTCAAC
>JBNKYV010000002.1:0-6465 GCA_050301075.1 Gammaproteobacteria bacterium | reverse complement strand
ATGTTTCAACCATTAATGATCTGGATGATGCTCATGCAGAATTAGTTGGCCGTATGTATCTTGCTGCCAAGAAAGTGGCTGAGATTGATGGTATAGCGGAAGAGGGGTATCGTACCGTGATGAACTGTAACGCGCGTGCCGGGCAGACGGTGTTTCATATTCATCTGCATGTGTTGGGTGGGCGTGATATGACTTGGCCGCCGGGCTAACAGGTTGCTGGAAAGCCCTAGCTGGCACAATACGGTGTTAAAATTTTACTCAGCTATAACTTTCCAACAACCTGTTAGTCAATTAATGTAGATAAAAAAAGAGGCGCTTTTTAGCGCCTCTTTTTGTTTGAAACCTTGGCTTGTTTAGCCGTGCTTCAATGACTACTTGTTTTGGCTTTCACTATCGTTTTTATAGATTTGGAAAATCAATACAATCATCAGTGATACGACAATAATTGAAACACCAATTACCATGTTAGTAATGAATTGTTCAGTCAGCATTCCCTCAATCTCCCCTTTAGAATTAAATGCTTCGAGCTAATCATACTACCAAACTGGGAAATATAGAAACCCCTGTGTTATTAGCTCTCCTATACCCTTTATATAGATGTGGGTACTTGAATTTGCAAATTAAAAAGAGCTAAGTTTCTAACGCTAGAACTGTTGCTTGTAGGCAAAGTTCATCAGGTAGTCAGGGGTGGTATCGGTTAACAGGTTTTCGCCTACACCGATATCAAGGCGTGCACCGGAGTCGAAGTGAACGGAACCGCCGATGGTGAGTTGGATTGTGTTGCTTCCTAGTTGAGGCAGGTCGCTTTTGTAGAAGGATGTGTGTCCATCTAGTTGTACTTTTAGATCTATGTCGTAGTCATCTACATCCCAAACGGCACCTGTGCTGCCAAAGCCAACAACATGGCGTTGTATTTCATCAAAGTAATCGCTATCGCTCATCAGTAAAACGCCGGCATTAGCAAAGGTGCTGAGTTGGTATGAGGTTAGCCAGCGATGTTTGAGTTGCGAGACGGACAAGGAGATATCAGTACTACCACTGCCGTGTAAACGTTCTGCCTGGCCTGTAGGGAGTTTAAGGCTGGCATGCGCGCTGAGTGCACTATGGTTGTTGTTACGCAGTTGTTTGGCTGCATAAGCGCGTATATCACCGATGCCGTCTTTGGGTTGCGTAACAGCGATTATTGAGGTGCCGTTGCGAAGGTATTCGTAATGCAGGGTGTTACTGGGGGTTTTATTGCGTTCACTGTTGGTCATGCCGAAGGCGTTATGCCAGCCTTCGATAAAGTTATCCATGAAGCCTTTGCTGTGAGCAATCAGGGGTAACTCTATGCCGTATTCCAGATTGTTGCTTTTACCCTGGCGCCAGGTGAGGGTAAGGCGATAAGTTTCGCCATCAAGAAAAATTTCTTCATTCCCCTCTGTGTTGAGGATGGAGTTGTTGGCGATGTCTAACGTGATATCTGTGGTGGTTTTACCTTCTGGCACAAGCTCGGCCGGCTCGGTAGCAGGCAGGCCATAGATTTGAATAAAAGGGTTTTGGTTTTTGATGGAAAACGGTGCTAGATAGTGTGTGGGCGCCTTGGCAAAGGCGGTGTTGGGCAATAAGAGTAGGCAGGCAATCGTATATACAGTGACGAATATATGCTTTTGCATAGGGTTGCCTGTTTTAGCCCTCTACCAAATGTAAAGGGCTTGAAGTCCGACCAGCTCCGGCGTGTGGTTGTCATCGCCTTTGGCTTTGATCATGGGGAAAAGTTCCAGGCTGGCTTGTTTGTCGCCATCCATGCCAAGCCATTGGTCGACTTTACGGTTTACGGAACCCAGTGGATCAGTCATAAAGAGTTTGAATTTGTCACCGGCAGTGATCTGGCCTGTCTCGGCGATACGGCGCTTAATATTTTCACGTGCCGTCATAAAGTATTCGCCCATGATGGCACCGCCGACCGGGGTAAAAATCAGGTCTTGAATAGAGACGGGTTCAAAGATCGCCTCGATACCATATTCATAAATGGTCGACATGATGACCGCGTACCAGAAAGAGTCTTCGCGGTTGTAGCCGCGATGACGTGCACGTACATAGTAGGCTGAGCCAAAGTAGGGGTGACCAATGTAGTTGATCTCCCATTCATCTTTGTCTTTACGCAGATTGTTGACGTTGTCGTTCCATTTTCTGAAGACATTGCCTTTTTTCTGGTCTTCGCCCCATTTAGAGACGCTTTCCGGCATCAGGAAGAGTACACCTACCACGGCGGCTTGATAGCCGATGAATAGGGCGCTGTCATGGCGCAGGCCATCCCAGTCGGGTTCGGCCGCAATATCCAGGTGTGGAAACTCCTCGTGAGGCGGGATGCGCGTGCGGGTAGTGACCGAAAGATTGGGAGAGCCAGCCACGGGATCGTTTTGCAGGCTGTCTGCTACGGCTAGCTGCAGCATTGAGCTGCTATCTGCCAGCGCGAGCTGAGTTGTCAGGCCCCCATTTTCCAAGCACGAGGCTGAGAAGGGGAGCAAGGCCAGTAAGAACCCCAGAATTCTAGTTTTTATCATGGAAACAAGCTATGTAGGTTCGACCTCTGGCAATTTCCAGAGGGGGCGAAAATTCAAAAGGCGGTAGGATAGCTTTTTTTATAAGGGATTTCTAGCGAACACCGCTGCCGGGGGGCGATTCCCGGTGCTTATACGGTAATAAATGAGGAATTATTCGGCTGCGGCCTTACTAACCTCTGATTTCTCAGCGATTTCGTCAATGACGGCGTAGAACTTGTTGATGTCGATGGGTTTGGTTAGATATTCCGTAAAACCGGCGTCTTTACCTTTTTGGATGTAGCTTTCAGTGGCATTGGCGGAGATGGCGACCGTAGGAATGTCTGAACACTCTTCTGACTCTTTCAGGCGTTTCAATACTTCAAACCCGTCAATGCCGGGCAGGTTGATATCGAGCAGAATCAAATCGGGTTTATGTTGTTTTGCGAGGTCGATACCCAGGTAGGGTTCGTGCGCACTCATGAACTGGATGTGTGGGCGGTTTGATAGCAGGCGTGTGATTAACCGCACGTTGGTAGGGTTGTCTTCTATATATAGAATTGTCAGGTTTGTCATATTGTGCGCCATCCGTTGTTCTGTGGTTTGAAATTGTGAGCCATCTTCCTCGTGTGAGGCAACCGAATCGATCGGAAGCTCAATCCAGAAGGTGCTGCCCACACCAACTTCGCTTTTTACGCCAACATTTCCGCCCATCAGTTCTACCAATTGCTTGGTAATGACAAGGCCAATACCTGTGCCTTCAACCGTAGAGTCGGAATCTACCAGACGGTTAAATGGATGGAACAGCTCCCTTATTCTATGACGTGGGATTCCATCCCCTGTATCAGTTATATCGATATGTACCATCTGTTTGTTTAGGGTAAACGTCACGTCAACACGACCGTTTATCCGGTTATATTTTACTGCATTACTGAGCAGGTTCAGTAGTACCTGTTTGATGCGTGTTCTATCGGCACGCACGCTAATGGAGATATCATCGGAACATATACTGTGAAGTGAAACATTATTTTTCTCTGTCAGCGGCGCGATGAGGGCAAAACATTCGCTGACTAAGTCGTTCAGGGGAACGGCAGTCAATTCCAGGTCGATCTTGCCGGCTTCGATCTTGGATAGGTCGAGAATTTCATTAATCAGTTCAAGTAGATGTGTGCCCGCTTTGATGATCTCTTCGGTGCACTCTTTCTGTTCTTCTACAAGTGGGTTGGCGGTATCCAGTTCCAGTAATTGCGCGAAGCCTAATATAGCGTTCATGGGGGTGCGCAGTTCGTGGCTCATGTTTGAGAGAAACTGGGATTTTGCGAGATTGGCTTTCTCCGCATCTTCTTTTGCGGTGAGCAGCTCTGCCCGAATTGCCTCTTCGTTTTCCTGCATGCGTTTGTTGTGAATAATAACGCTGAGCGAGGTATTAAAGGGCATTAAAAAAGAGGTAATTGCTTTGTCGTAGCGAGGAAAGCGATTGGCGATTCCGTAAACGCCTACCAGCTCGTTACCATATTTAACAGGGATGATGATGTAACTTTTAACAGGGGAGAGGTCCAGCTTGCGCGTCCAGCTGTCCAGTGATTCTGTATGGGTGTTACACACTTTCGATTCGCCTGCTTCGATGACCTCCGTCAGTATGTCGTTTAGTGCACTGCTATTGGCACTGTCGATATGCTGATTCTCCATTGGATAGAAGGAGCCACTTTTGAGTGATTGCGCGGCAAATGAGTGTGTTTTCATGCGTGTAATACCGGCGTTGTCTTTGACGACTTCGCTGATGAAACCGAACTCGCTGTGTGTTATCTCAAGCAGGATTCTTAACAGATAGCTACAGGTGGTTTGCATGTCGCCTGAGCGAACATAATGTGTAATACCGTCATGTAAATAGTTTCGTAGCGCTTTTTGTTGTTCTAGCTTAAGTTCTAAGCGTTTTTGTTCGGTGATGTCGGTCCATACGCCAATGATCTCCTGCTGGCCTGTTATTTCATCCAGGCTCAAACTCATTTGGTCACGAATCCAGTGATAGTCTCCATCTCCACACATGAAACGGTATTCATGACTGATGCGTTGTTCATCACGCAGTTTTTCAACCTTTTTGTTAGCGTCAAATAGATCTTCGGGATGTACATTGCTTTCCCACCATCCGGGTTTGAGTACCTCTTCCAGAGGATAGCCAAAAATATCATTTATATTTTCACTCACCCATTCGGGGGTGAAATCGTTGCGACGCCCTGTAATGTTATATAGCACCACCGGACTGGCATTGAGCAGATGGTTTAAATGGTCTTTGGCTGCAATCAGCGCCGCTTCCTGCGATTTCTGCTTGGTGATGTTCGTACGTATAGAAACGTACTGGTAGGGTTTGCCCTGCTTATCCAAAAAGGGGACTATGGTGGAAGAGACCCAGTAGTGCCTTCCTGCACGGCTTTTATTGCATATCTCACCTTTCCAGATAATACCGGCAGTGATGTTTTTCCACATGTCGCGGTAAAACTCGGGAGAATGAACATCGGATTTTACAATGTTGTGTTTTTGACCAAGCAGTTCATCGCGCTTGTATCCGCTGACTTCGCAAAACTTATCGTTGACGTAGGTGATGACGCCTTTCGGATCAGTAGCACTAACGATGGCGTGTTGGTCCAGCGCGATTTGTTGATACTTGTTTTCGCGCAGCATGGACTGCAGTTCGTGTTTCAACTGAATAAGTTGGTAAGTACGACCGAGCCTGGATTTTACGGTAGCAAGAAAAAACTCAGGCTCTATTGGTTTGGTTAAAAAATCATCTCCACCCAAATGCATAGTTGAAACCATATGGCTATTTTGCGGTTGAGAGGATAGAAAGATAATGGGGATATGATCGTACTCTTTATCCAGGCGAATCATGGCTGCCAGTTCTGGCCCACTATAGCTGGGGAGCTGGAAGTCGAGAATGATCAAGTCGGGTTTGTGCTCAGTAATGGCATCAAACGCTTTTGCAGGATCACTGATACATAGCGTTTTGATGTTCTCTTTTTCCAGTATCTCTGCGTAATGTTGGGTGGAACTGGTGTCGTTATCAACAATCAAAACCAACGATTGACGTTGATCTATTCTTGAAATTTTTTCTTGTAACGCCTGGGTGAGTTGAATTTTGTCGATAGGAGCGACGAAGTAGCGCTTTATGCCAAGGCGAACTGCGCATAGTCGGGCGTTGCTATCAAGGCGGTTGGTAATAGCAAAAAAATCGATCTCTTTTTCCGTCTTTTCAAGCAAGTCTGTAATGTATTGCGCTGTTTGATTCTCTTCTTCGCTAAAGTCCGATTCAAGAATAAGAACGTCAGGCAGCGTGTGTTGCCAGTTTTCTTTAAGTGCCTCGAAACTTGAAAAGTTTCTCACCTGGCACCCTGCAAGCAACCCTGTATTTTCATACTGTTTGTTGGGAGGCCCTGTCAGTTTTACCAGGTAGATTAGGTTGTGAAGAGGTGTATTCTTCTCAAGCTCGACTTCAACTTTGGTGGCTTTCTTTTTGGAGCGTTTGCTTTCTAAAATGAGTTGATCAAATAGATCTTCCATTTCTTCATTTAGCATCTCTGAAAGTCCTGCCCCGGTGCAAACCTCGATGGCACGTTCAATCTCTTTGCTTAAAGTGGCAATTTTGAAGAGTTTGTATTCAGAGCAGATTGAGGCTAAATCGTGTAGGTCGTCGAGTAGTTGACTGTGGACCTGCATGGATTGATCGCTAATAAAGGCATACCATTTTTCTCGAATACTATCGATCCGCTGCGGAAGTACGTCGTAAAACGTGCCTTCTTGCTGAATTTTTGATTGGCTATCAACATTCATTTAGCGTGTTTGCAGCGGTGTATCCCGAGATATTTGGCTGAATTATCCTTTAAATAATATGGTTTTTATTATTGTTGACCCTTCCACTTAGGGGTATCGGCGTATGAACAGGATATAT
>JBNKYV010000001.1:0-4393 GCA_050301075.1 Gammaproteobacteria bacterium | reverse complement strand
AAAAGTAGCAATTAGGGGAGGTCAGGTGGTCACTGTAATGGTGGCCTCCTGATTAGCCCTTATTCAAACAGCACTTCTTATACTTCTTGCCACTACCACATGGGCATGGATCATTACGGCCTACTTTAGGCTCTTCCCGTTTGATTGGCGTGCGCGCAAGTTTGCGTTGCTCTTCAAAATGTTTGGAAAGGGTGATGACGGCAGGTTCGATCTTTGCCTGCTCTGCTTTTAACTCTTCAAGGTTGAGTGCATCGAGTTTTTCCCAGCCTTCTTCAGTGGCAAAGGGTTCAATGATTTGGATGCAGGCTTCTAACTGTTCGGCATCTTCATCAGTGAGTGCTGGCCAAAGGTCAATGCCGCGGAGAAAACCGGCACACCATTCATCTGTGATTGTATGGGTGACTTCGCCATCGTCTCGTTCTAAATAGATAGCTTCGAACTTCTCTTTCTCCAGGCTCTCTTCTACATGTTGGTAGTGAGCCAGACATAGTTCGATGAACTCTTCATGCGCTTTGGTGTTTGGCCATTTTGGCGCAAGCTGTTCGCCGCCCCAGATCGCATCTAGCCATTGGGATGGGTGGATAACAGTGGGTGAGCAACTGAGTGCGGTGAAGTAGCCATCCAGCTCTGAGACATCCAGCACGGAGTCATCGTTACCATATCGTTCCAGGTAGTAGGTGAGCAGTTCAAATACGTCGTCACTGTTAGGGCGTTTAATCGGTGCGGCTTGAGGTTCTGCTGGCACTTTGCCTGTTTCGGTATCTGGGCTTGGCTTAAGTGCTGCTTCGACATCTTTGAGTTCGCCGGCGCAGCTGATATCGACTAACTCATTTTTATAAAGGCGACGAATGCTTTCTAAAGATTCAGTTGCTTTCAGTTCGACCAAAAAGACAACGACCAGGCCATTCAATGTGGGCATGGATGTGTCTGGCACGTCGAGATAGGTTGTGAGTACACGGATAATGCGTTCGCGGCTTTGGGGATAATTCTCTGCAATGGTTTTGAGTGCATCTGCAGCCATCACGCGGGAAAATTCATCGCGGCCGGCTTCGCGCAAATGCTGTGTCAGGGGTTCGATAGCGGCTTCGCCGATCATGCTCATGACAATCGGGTATTCGCTCAATGCCCAATCATCTTCAACGATCTCTTCAAAGAGGTCTAGAAGAGGCTCTATGGATTTTTCGCTACCAATCTGCCCCAGTGCTCGCCACGCGTGCATCGGCACCCAGGAGTCGTTGCTGTCGATATCGGCTTGATGTAGTTCTGCATCACCGATCAGTTCAAGTAGATCGTCTACGTCCTCTTCGTCGAAGCCATATTGAAGATAGTCGTGCCAAACGTCGTCGTTGCGACTGTCTGGGCCAAGCTTGAATAGAATTTCGACTTTTTCGGTAGTCATACGTATCTCTTTGGACGAATTGATTTCGACTAATGCGCGTCCCAAAGGGCGTGGCCGGGTGAACGGCGTGTAAGTGGGGCGAATGCGGGCATTATTTTAGCACTAATATTTTTAGGTGTCTGAATTCCGCGAAGGCCTAATGGGGAGGGGGATATTGTAGGAGGGGGAGGTTTGAAATTACTCGGCCAATAGTCCCCCCCCGGTCGGGTCATTCTATGTTGACGCGTATGGGATGCCCCTCTTTATGGACACGAAATACAATTGCGACGGCACTCTGGTCGGTTGTTTTTGCTGAGTGAATTTTGTCGAGAGGGACATGCGCAGTTTCGCGTTCTCTAACCATGATCTCGGGTTCTCCCTCGCGCCATAGGGTGAAAGAGCCTTCCATCAAGTAGATAAACGTTTCCCCAGGGTGTTTGTGTTTGGGGAGTGTGGTGTTGGGTGGCAGGCTAACGTGATCGATGATGACTTCATTTCCTTCGGCAAGCTTCAGCTCTGTTTTTAGCAGTGTTTCGCAGAGTAGTTTTGATGTGGTGTCGTTTGCCATCATGTCTGCATGGCTAACTATGCTGGTGAGTGCAATAATTCCGCCGAGAATCGTTATTTTTAGTTGTTGTTTCATGGTGTGGTTCTCCGTTCTTAGCTGTGTTTAACTTGCCGGTTTAGTGGTTAATCAGCTCGCGTATGGCGGGAATCGCTTTGGCGATAGCCTCCAGGCCGGTTTGGTTGTTGTGCGCTTTCATGGTTTTGATGGACTGTTTGATCAGTTCCTGAAAGTTGAATGCCTGCTCTTCGTGGCTTTCACTGTCCCATAAGCTGCGCTCTTCCATAACGGCGTTAAAATCGCCGCCGTAGATGTGCAGGGCTCTTGCGGTGCCGTTGCCGGGGTTCTCTATGTGGTGGATGGCGTCCGCAGCGAGGCTGATGGTTTCTCCTGGCTGGGTGGTGAGTGTGTCTGCGATAGTTAGGTGCTGCTCGTCTTCTGCTTGTTTGTATACGGTGCTAATTTCGCTGCCTTCGAGCTGGCCAATGCAGGCGAATACGGTATGGTTGTGAATGCCGCTTTGGAAGCGGGCTGGTACTCTGGCATACAACATGGTCAGCTCTGGAGAGGTGTGCACAATCATCTCGCCTACGTCTGCCCCCGGCGGAATGGCGGCTTCAAGTACATTGGCGATGTAGCTCAAATCATTCTCCTGCATCACGTTTTCCAGGTAGGCTTTGGCGGCCTGTTCGCGGTTGTCAGAATTTGCCATTGCCTGTTTGCAGCCTGCTGCGAAACCTTCGATTGAAAATGTGTTCATGTCCTTTCTCCTTATTGTGGTTTGTTGTTTGTCTGGTAATAACTCTAGGTTGTTTGTATCTGCATTTGAATTGCCTATAATTGCAATATTGTTTTGCAGAAATGAACAGGGTAGTGATTGGGCGAATATTGTCTGAACGGGGCTAGAAAATGAGCACATTTCCGATTCAAGCTGGTGCAAATCGCCAACCAGAGGCGCTGGAGTGGAGTGATTTGTCCGTGATCCTGGCGGTGTGCCGGGCGGGTAGCCTCTCCGGTGCGGCCCGCATGTTGGGCAATAACCACAGCACTGTTTTCCGCAAGATCAACACGATTGAGGAGAAGACCGGGGTGCGCTTTTTCGAGCGCCTGCCTGAAGGCTATGCGATGACTGATGCAGGTCGTACTGCAATGCAGTACGCCGAACGTATCGAGGCGGAAGTCCATGCCCTTGGCCGCGAGGTGCTGGGGCAGGATATGCGCCTGCAGGGTAAGGTGACTGTTACCGCGATGGAAGGATTGGCGGCAACGGTAGCCCCGAAGTTGATGGCGGAGTTTTGTCGCCAGCATCCTGAGGTCAGTGTCGAGGTGATCGGCAGTGTTGCCACGTTGGATCTTGGGCGACGTGAGGCTGATATTGCCATCCGTGCCACACGTAAACCGCCGGACACCAGCTTGGGTAAAAAGGTGTGTGATTTCCGCTTCGCGATTTTCTCTTCACCGCAATATATAAAAGATAAAAGAGACACCCCGTTAGCAGAGATGGATTGGTGTTTTATCTCTGGCACCGTGGATTGGTTGGTGCCGCTGTTATGGAAAAAGAAAGCGCACGGCGAAGCACGCACTTTATTTTCCAGTAGCCTTTCCATGGCGGTAATGAATGCAGTGGCTGAAGGCATGGGGGTGACCATGATGCCATGCTATCTCGCTGATAAAGACAAGCGCTTGGTACGCGTTACCGACGTGATTGAGCCTCTAACACTGGAACTGTGGCTGTTAACACACCCAGACCTGCGTCATACCGCGCGGGTAAAAGCCTTAATGGCTTATTTATATGATGAGCTTAAACGGGATGCCGACTTGTTTGAAGGAAAAACCAACAAGCCTGCCAAGCCTATCGCCTTTTCTTAGTGTTTTAAACTCGGGAAGTTGATTTGTTATCTGGTCAGGTTGCACAAGCGAATCAAAAAGCTATGCTGAAGTGTGTAAGGTATCTGTGAGATTGAAAAACGATAAATGGCTTGGGGCTGGGGGGATATGAAAACAACTGATAAGACGAGCGCACAGCAAAGGGCGGATCAGGTACAGGCTTTCAATAATGAGTTGTCAGCATTGGCGCATGAAAATGTTTTAACGCTGACAGAAGAACAACAGCAGGCTGTGAAACAATATCATCGCAACCTGTTTCAACAGTTTCAGAAAACGTTTGATATCGACAGCACCCAGCAGCAAAAACAGCTTTCGTTAGGAATGCGCGTGGCATCGTTTTTAGGTGCTTTGGCTTTAGCCGCCAGTGTGTTTTTTCTGTTTTATCAGTTTTGGGGAAAGTTAGGTACAACCAGTCAGGTCGTTATTCTTATCTCCGCTTCTCTCATTAGTTTTTTTGCCACTGTGATAATAGCAACGAAAGATAGCTCCGGATACTTCACCAAGCTTATCGGTGTGGTTGCGATGGCGTGCTTTGTATTGAATATCTCGATGTTTGGTCAGAT